>CANQRI010000042.1 GCA_947626235.1 uncultured Clostridia bacterium
AATCACTTTTTTTGGAGCTACCAGGGAGAATCGAACTCCCGACCTACAGGTTACGAATCTGTTGCTCTACCAACTGAGCTATGGTAGCAAATTTTTGTCTGTCCCAAAAATCCGGAATTTTAGAACCGTCCCCTAAACATCAAAAAGATATGAGGCCTCTAAATCTGCTTCATGTGTTAATAATGCTAATGGATATTTTTTATAAGCTAGTCCTATAGTTGTATATAACTCTTTAGGTTCTGTAAATCCCATATGCCATCTTATGCAATACCTTTCTTCTGGTGTTAACTTTATAAATTCAGATATCATCATAACTGATTTTTCTCCATGTCCATATGGTATAGTGTCATCTACTGTATAGTATGGTACTTTTTCCCATACACCTAATTCGTTCTTTGCATTTCTATAATCTACTTTATAGAAGTTAGTTTTGCATATGTCATGTAATAAGCCAACTATTCTTACAGAGTCTGAATCTCCATTCTTTTCTTTTAATATTTCATATACTTTCATGCTATGCTCTAGAAGTCCACCTTTCCAATCTCCATGAAATCTAGTACTCGCAGGTGCTTCAAAAAAGTCCGAATTTTCTAGAAATTCTATTAGTCTATCCATTCCCTCTCTATTTACTTCTTTTAGTAATTTTATAAATTCTTCTTTCATTATTGCCTCCATTTTGTATTTTAATATTGCTTGTTTACATTAAACACTTTTACATAGTATGGTTGTATGTTAGGTAGTAAGTCTTTAAAGAATATAATATTTCCATTTACATCTGTTGTTTTTAAATCTGGGAAATTTTTTAAGAGCCTTTCATCTCCCCAATATTTATATGTAAAACTTGAAATTGCTTCATTACTATATGCTATATTATATACTTTTGTTATTAATTCTTTATTTTCCACATTTAAATCATTTTGTGCTACCATTCTTGTTAAAAATAATATAACAGCTATTGTAGATACAATCCAGTCTAACGCTATTAAAACAAAACTTGTACCTAATATTGCTCTTGATACCTTTACTGTAACTTTTTCCTTTAAAAAGTCTAAAAATTTGTCAATAATAGGATTTATTACGCGCATAAGTACTAATGCTAAAATTCCCCATATTACTGAAAATAGTAAACATACTCTTCCATTTATATTAAGTGGTAAATTTGAATAGTCCCACCATTTTACTTGTAGCATTAACTCTCCAAATAAACTTACGGCATATTCTGTTATTGTTCCTACTACAATTCCTCCTATAAATAAAGATTTTTTACTCTTCTCAAAATGTTTTAAAAATATAATCATTACAGTTGCACCAACACCATATATTGCGCAAAATGGACCATATAAAAAGCTTTTTCTACTTTCTAATACTCCCTTTGTAGCAAGTCCAAAAATTGTTTCTAATATAAAACCTATTATACTATATATTATAAAATATGCTATAATTCTCCATATACTTACTTTCAATAATTTGAATTTTTTCTTTGGTTCTTTATTTTTATCTTCAACTTTTTCTTCCTTCATTGCAATCCCTCACTACCATAACTATGTTGAAATTATATCATATTAATATTTTTTTGTATAGTGTTTTTATTTTCCTTTTTTGTATCTTTATACCAACTGTCATTGAATGCCTAAATAGGCTAGCTTAATGCCTATATGTCACTTACTTTTTTTCAAAATTAAAGTGCATCATAAACATTTAACTTTTTAATATTTATGATGCACCAATTTTTATATTATTGCTCAATATTATCATTGTTATTATTGTTATTTTTACCAGATAACTTTGCATTTATTTCTGTTGTATTTCTACAAATTACTAATATAAGTAAAGAAAATTCATATAATATTCTTGCAAAGATGTTTCCTAATACTAATGTTAGTATAAATCCTAAGAAGTTTGATGCTATCATAGCAAATGATGCTAAAGTAATGTATATAGCTACTACTAAATATGTTATTTTTAGAACTGCTTCAAGGAAGAATTTTTTAAATGATAGGAAATCATATAACCATCCTAAAAATCCTTGGAATCTTCCCTCATTTTTCTTTGATAAGAATAAAAAGTATATTAATATTCCTCCAACAATTGCTAATACTAAAGCTACTATTAGCCATATACCTGCTCCTACTGCAGTATCTACAGCTCTTGATGAATATAATGAACTATACATATTTTTTACCTCCCTTTTAATTTTTCTTGCTAGTATAATATCACATTTATTTTTTGTAGTCAATTTTTTTTATTTAAAAAATTAAAGCCTTTGTTAATATTATTTTGTTTATAAAAATTTATTCTTACTTTACTAAAAAATATATTAAAACTATTATTTCAAATATTAGAATTGCAGGTATTCCTACAGAAAACCTAAGCTTTTTGGTTTTATGCCTAAATGTATACATTCCAGCAAGAGAGCCTATTCCTCCACCTAATAATGCAAGTGTAAGTAATGCTGCCTCACTTATTCTCCATTTTCCCTTTACTGCTTTTCTTTTGTCTATCCACATAGATAAAAAGGCAATTATATTTATTATTATTAAATATATTATTAAATTTGGTATGGTAAAAATTTTTGAAAAATCTATTATAATTGGAGTTGCATTTATATTCATATTATTCCATTCCCTTCTATAAAAATTGTAGTTATTCTTTAACCTATACTTTTTTAGTATAACATACTTTTTTATTTTTTTGTAGCAAATTAATGTATATTTTAAAAAAATTTGCAATTATGTAAATTTTATGTTATAATATGTTTGTGTTTTTATAATTATATTTTCGTGATTGAAGGGAATGAAAAAGATGCCAGATGTATACAAACTATTTCCTTACGATGAAGTAAGTAAATGGTCACAAGATTTTGAAAAAGCAACTAAAAGTAATAATAAAGAAGAAGCTATTCATCTATTAAAACAAGCAAATAATGTATATTTAGATGAGTATTGTATTTATCATGCTCTAACTTGCTTTTCTAACAATTCATTTTCTGATATTGAAAAAGACACATTACAAAAGTGTAAAATTGTAAAAAGTATAGAGCAAGAAAAGCATAGTTTATCTATTTCTACTACTTTTCACAATATTAAAGCTTTCAAATTTTCACATATTTTTTCAGATGTTTTAAATGATAAAATAAGTAAAAATAATTTAGTGAGAAGAAATTCTTATTATAGTTCAGAATACGTTTCACAAGTTATACCATTTCCTAATCAAATTGTTACTGGTTATATTTATGGTATTGCAGATAAAGCAAAAACTATTCATTCTTGGGTAGAATTTAAAAATAAAAACAATGAAGAATTTGTTATAGACTATACAGATAACTTAATTATGAATAAGGAAGGTTATTATTATATTCGTCACGCTAAACCAATAAAAAAGGTAAGTAGTGGCAGTATGAAAGGTAAACAACAACATTCAACTGGTTCTTTAGGTAATAATTTTACAAATACTTCTATGGTTTCTCCTTCTCAAGATACTCCTGAAGTAGCAGACGATGTTGGTGAAGAAAGAGAATAAATATATATTTATTAATATAAATGAACGTCCTTAACTGCTTAATTAAAAGCACTAGGGACGCTTTCTTTTTATAATTATCCAAATAGACTTAATTGATTACTTTTACTCATTCCTTTTAAACATCCAATACTTTCTAGTAAGTCTATTACTGATTGCCCAATTTTTGAACGTATCCTCATATCATCTATAGACATGAATTTTGATTCTTCTTTTGCTTTTTGTATTCCTTCAGCAGCAACCGTTCCAAGTCCAGGTATACTATTTAAAGGTGGACGTATTCCTTCTTCTTCTACTATAAATTTTGTTGCATGAGATTTATATAAATCTATTGGTAGGAATTTTATTCCTCTTTCATACATTTCTAATACTAGCTCTAATATTGCATACATATTTTTATCTTTTGTAGTTGCACTATTTCCAGCTAAATCTATTTCTTTCATTTTATTTTTTACTTTTTCTTCTCCATAGCACATAATGTTACTATCAAATTCATCTGCTCTTATTGTAAAATATGCTGCATAATATGCTTTTGGCTCATGTACTTTAAACCATGCAATACGAAATGCATTAGTTACATACGCTGCTGCGTGTGCCTTTGGGAACATGTACTTTATTTTTTCGCAGGATTTTATATACCAATCTGGTACATCATGTTCTTTCATTAATGCTTTATATTCAGCCCATTTTTCAGGGTCTTTTAATGCTTTTCCCTTACGAACTGTTTCCATTATTTTAAAAGCATGATTTGGTGGAACTCCCTTTTTTATTAAATAAATCATAATATCATCACGACAACATATTGCCTCATTTAATGTAACGGTTCCATCTTCTATTAAACTTTGTGCATTTCCAAGCCATACATCTGTACCATGTGATAGTCCTGAAATTCTTATCAATTCATCAAATGTTGTTGGTTTTGTATCTACAAGCATTCCTCTTACAAATTTTGTTCCAAATTCAGGTACTCCATAACTTCCTACTTCACTTTTTATTTGTTCTGGTGTTACCCCTAATGCCTTTGTAGAACTAAATATACTCATTGTTTCTTTATCATCTAATGGTACTTTTGTTGGGTCTATTCCTGTTATATCTTTTAACATTCTTATCATTGTTGGATCATCATGTCCTAGTATATCTAGTTTTAATAAGTTTTGATCTATTGAGTGATAGTCAAAATGTGTTGTTACTATATCTGATTCTGGGTCATCTGCAGGGTGTTGTATAGGTGTAAATTCATATATTTCTCTTCCCTTTGGAACAACTATAATTCCTCCTGGATGTTGACCTGTTGTTCTTTTTATTCCAGTACAGCCTTGTGATATACGAAGTACTTCTGCATTGCTAACAGGAATTCCTCTTTCTTCATAATATTTTTTTACATATCCATATGCTGTTTTATCTGCTACTGTACCAACAGTTCCTGCTTTAAATGTTGTTCCTTTTCCAAATATTACTTCTGTATATTTATGTGCTTTTGCTTGATATTCTCCTGAAAAGTTTAAGTCTATATCTGGCTCTTTATCTCCATTAAATCCCAAAAATGTTTCAAAAGGTATATCTATACCATCTTTTACCATTTTATGACCACATTTTGGACAATCTTTATCTGGTAAATCAAAACCGCATTGATAACCATAATCAGTAAAGTCTGAATATTTACATTCTGGGCAACGATAATGTGGTGGAAGCGAGTTTACCTCTGTTATACCTGTTGCATAAGCTGCAAATGACGAACCAACACTACCACGCGAACCTACTATATATCCATCTTCGTTTGATTTCCAAACTAATTTCTGTGCTATTATGTACATAACAGAGAATCCATTTTTTATAATTGATTCTAGTTCCTTACTTAATCTTTCTTCTACTATTTGTGGCAATGGATCTCCATATAACTCGTGTGCCTTTTTATATGCTATATCTTTTATTGTTTGCTCACAGCCTTCTATATGTGGTGGACATTTTTCCCTTGAAATTGGAGAAATTGCTTCACACATATCTGCTACTTTATTTGTATTTGTTACAACTACTTCATAGGCTTTTTCTTCTCCTAAATATTCGAATTCTTTTAACATTTCTTCTGTTGTTCTTAAATATAATGGAGCTTGCTCATCTGCATCTTCATAACCTTGACCTGCCATTAAAATTCTTCTATATATTTCATCTTGAGGATCCATAAAATGCACATCACAAGTTGCAACTACAAGTTTGCCTAATTTTTCCCCTAAATCTACTATTTTTTTGTTTATATCCTCTAAAGCCCTTACATCTGGCAATGTTCCGTCTCTTACCATATACATATTATTTCCTAAAGGTTGAATTTCTAAATAATCATAATCTTTTGCTATTTCTTCTATTTCCTCATCAGATTTTCCACCAACTATTGCTCTGTATAATTCTCCTGCTTCACATGCACTTCCTAATATTAGCCCTTCTGAATACTTTTTATATAGTGATTTTAATATACGAGGCTTTTTATAAAAATAATCTAAATGTGAAAAAGATACTAATTTATATAAATTTTTTAGACCTACATAGTTTTTAGCAAGTATAATTGCATGATAACTTGGTAATTTTTTGTAATTATTTTTTGTATCAAGTAGAGTTTCCATATCATCTAATGTTTCTATTTTCTTTTCTTTTAACATATCAAACATTACTTTTAAAACTTTAACTGTAGTATCTACATCGTCTAATGCTCTATGTGCTACTTCTACTTTTATTCCTAATTTATCAGCTATAATTCCTAGTTTGTACTTTTTAAAATCTGGAAATAGTATTTTAGCCAATGCTAAAGTGTCCATATATGTATTATTTAACTCTAAACCTAATTCTTTTGCATTATGCTTTAGAAAACCTATATCAAAGTCTGCATTGTGTGCAACAAGTATGCTATCACCTAAAAATTCAAGTAATTTTGGCATTACCTTTTCTATTGTTTCTGCATCTTTTACCATATCATCAGTTATATTTGTAACCTCTACAACTTTTTGTGGTATTGGCTTTTCTGGGTTTACAAAGCAACTAAATGAATCTATTACTTCTCCACCTTTAACTTTCATTACTCCTATTTCTGTAATTTTTTCTGTTCTAAAAGAAAGACCCGTTGTTTCCAAATCTAGCACACAATATGTTGAATTTTCTATATTTTGATTTTTAGAAAATGATACTGGACTTTTTTCATCAGGTACTAAATAAGCTTCTACACCATAAATAATTTTCATATCTGGATTATCAAAACCTAATAATTTATGTGCTTCTGGAAAAGCTTGTACGACTCCGTGGTCGGTAATAGCTATTGACTTCCAACCCCATTTCATGGCTCTTTTTATTAAATCTGTTGCTGGAGTTACACCGTCCATTTGGCTCATTTGAGTATGCATGTGTAATTCTACTCTTTTTACTTCTGCTTTATCTTCTCTTATTTCTCTTTTTATTCCTTCTCCTACTACTATAGTGCTTGCCATAATTGTAACTTCATTTGCAAAAGTATCCATTGCAGCTTTTCCTGCTACCTTAATTCCTTTTGTTGCTTTTAACCTTCCTGTTACCTTTTTTATATTATCTTTCGTAAGGAAAACTTTACAACTTATAGTGCTTGTACCATCATATACTGCAACAGTTAAAAGGATTTTTCCTCCTTTTAATTCTTTTTCTTCCATAGAAATTATTTCGCCATCTATGTATACCATGCCAGTATCTACACTTATATCTCTAACTTTTACTAATTTTTCTTTTATTTCTGGATTCATTCCATATATTAATGGTGAATTTTCATCTTCTGTTGGAAGTTTTGGCAAATTTTCTCCATCAATTTTAACAATAGTATTTGCCATTATAGATACATCTCCTATAAAAGTGTCTAATCCTGCTTTTCCTATTGTTTTTATTCCAGTTGCCTCTTTTATTTTACTTGCTATTTCATTTCCTTCAGTAATATCTTTTGCAAAAGATTTACAAGTTATAATGCCTGTTCCATCATATATTTCATATATAATCATGCCTTTTCCCGTTTTTGTTTCTCTACACTCGCAACTTGAAACTCTTCCTTCTATTGTAATTTTGGCATTATCAGCTGTAATATCTTTTATTTTTACTTGTTTTTCTTTTGCTTTTGATGGTTTTCCTAAAATATAGTCATCCATTTCTTTTAATTCTTGTAAATAGTCCTCTTCAGTTGGCATATCAAAATATTGGTCATCTATTGGACCTATTTCCATTGGAGGTACATTTTCCTCCATATTATTCTGTTTTACATCTTTGTTTATTTGCTTTACATTTTGTACTTTTACTGTTTCTGATGAATTTTGAACATTATTTTGTATTTCTTCTTGTTTTTTTCTAATAACTTGCTCTTGCATTTTTTGAGCATATTCTTGATATTTCTTTATATCATTTTCAGTATAATTCTCTACAATACTAACTTTATACTTTTCACCATATATATCTTCTAATAATTGTGTTAAAGTTTCTTCAAACCTTTGTGATAATAAAAACTCCTTTCCTCTTTGTGATAAAACAATATTTGCCATTTTATTATCAATAGCAATCTCGCTATTAGCTAGAATTGCCTTCTCCATAGGGTGCTTTATAGATACATATTCTATAATATCATTCCACTCTTTTTGTATAGTATTTTCTACCTCTGAAAGTTCAGTTTTCTCATGAACTTCTGCTGTTTTGGTATCACTTTGCACATTGTCTATAACTATTCTTACAGTGTTTATTAAAAACCTAGCTTCCAAGTATCTTTCAAAACTCTCTAAATCTTTTACTTTAATATTTTTTTCCACTAACAACTCTAATTTTAGCGAATTTGTTTTTTTATTTAATTCTATAGACTTTATTTTAGAGTTCATAAGTTCAAGATTACTTGAACTATAATCTCTAAAAATCTCTTTTAATACTTTATATGCTACTTCACTCACTGTTTTCAGCCTCCGTATCTCTGTATTTATAAATTTTTATCTTTAGTATTTAAAAAATTCTTAATATATCGTTATAAGCCACCATTATTGATAATGCTATTAGAAATGCAAAGCCTGCTAATTGTATATTCATTTCCGTTCTCTCACTAAGTTTCTTTCTACGTATTGCTTCAATTATTAAAAATAGTAGTTTTCCACCATCTAAAGCTGGTATTGGAAGTAAATTTGTTACACCTAAAGATAGTGATATTAATGCTAATAAATATACAAAATCTTCTACCTCGCTTGTATTTGCAACCATTTCAGATATTCCCACAGGCCCTACTAATTGATTTACTCTAACATTTCCAGTTACTAACGTTTTTAAATTATCTATTATTGAAAATCCAAAATCTCTTGTTTTAAATAATGCATAATATAAGTTATTTGGTAAATTATTTTCTGCCAATTTAAAATATACACCTAAATAATACATATGATTTATATCCGGCGTTACATTTATTAATTTTTCTTCATTGCCTCTTTTTACTAAAAATGTTAAAGTTTCATCTTCTGAATTATTTATTATATCTACTACTTCTTGTTGATTTTTAACCTCTATATCGTTTATTTTTAAAATCGTATCGTTTGCTTCTAGCCCTGATTTTTCTGCTACACTATTGGCATCAAGCGTAAGAATTTTTGTTGTTTCTCCTGCACTTTTTAAATATATACCTGTACTTTTATAATCTACTTTTGTTGGTGTTAACTTTATATCTTCAAAATTTCCATTTCTTTTTACTGTTACTAATAATTCTTCTCCATTTGAATTTTGCAATATTTTTCTTATATCATCTTTAATATTTACACCTTTATTATTAATTTTAACAATTTCATCATTTGCAACTATACCTGCTTGCTCTGCGGCATAATCTTCTACTGTTGAATCTATTATCAAAGAAGCATTGTTTCCTACAGACGCTGTTAAAATATAATATACTAGTAAACCAAATACTATATTTACTAAACCTCCTGCTACAATTATTGCCATTCTTTTAGGTATACTTGCTTGACTAAAAGAACCCTCGTTTTCAGAGCGTTCTTCTTCCCCTTCCATTCTTACGAAACCACCTAGAGGTATTAATCTTATAGCATATTTAGTTACTTTGCCTTGTTTTTTCCAAATAGTAGGCCCAAAACCTATGGCAAATTCATCAACTTTTACTTTGCATAATTTTGCCACAACAAAATGACCTGTTTCATGTATTAATACTAGAAAACCTAATAAAAAGATTATTTTTAGAGCTGTAATAAAAATGCTAATCAAGATTTATACCTCCCTCAAGCTAAACTAATAGGGACGGGGTTAAATAGTTTAGCAAAAAATATATCTATACTATTTTCAAAACAACAATATTATATTTTTCGAAGTGATTCGTGGGGACCTTTTTAGAAAATGTTATGAGCGATAAGCGAATTACATTTTCTTAAATGGGGCAACGTAGAAAAATATAATATTATTGTTTTGAAATATAAAATAAGTTTGCTAAACTATTTAACCCCGTCCCTATTAGTTTAGCATTCTAAATATTGCATATGCAAAAGGTGCTATAAATAATAAACTATCTATTCTATCCAACATTCCACCATGTCCAGGAATTAAGTTACTATAATCTTTTATATCAACATGCCTTTTTATGCTAGATGCTGCGAAATCTCCAAGTTGACCTATAATACTTAAACCTATTGCTACTATTGTCATTATTAAATATGAATAATTCATATTCCAAAATGTATTTATTACATAAGTATAAATTAATATTAATACAACTGCACCTATTATTCCACCTATACAACCTTCTATTGATTTTTTAGGGCTTACTTTACTAAATTTATGTTTTCCTATTAGTTTTCCCACAAAAAATGCAAATATATCTGTTCCCCATGCTGCAAATAATACATACCATATTAATAAATTGCCTTTAGGCATACCATCTACAAATGCAACAAACATTGTTAAAAATACTACATAGCATATTCCAAGAAGTGTATATGCAACATCTTTTAAATCTGTTTTCATATCTGTTGCAATAATTTGTGCAAATAATAGCAAAAGTATTGTAGGAACTGAAAGTGTTACTATTATTTGTAGCCAAGCTTCTGGTATTATATGTACAAAAGCTATGCTGGTACAGCATAGATACCCTACCCACCTTACTGGCTTTGATACCTTTGATACTGCATTAAAATACTCACTCATACTTATATATGCAATTATTGTTAATGCTATGTCCACTATGTATTTATTTTGTATTAATAAAACTATTAATACTAATGGAAAACCTAATAATGCTGATGTTACTCTTTTAATATCCATTTCGTTCTCTCTTTCATATATATTTTTTCTATTGTTATATTAATTATAATTGTTTCATTTCATATTATAATTTAAAATCTATCAATTTTAGTTTGCCCCAAATTTTCTATGTCTTTTCATATATACTTCTATTGCTTCATCTAAATCACTTTCTGTAAAATCTGGCCAATTTTTTTCTATAAAAAGAAATTCTGAATATACTATTTGCCATGGTAGAAAATTACTTGTTCTTATTTCACCGCTTGTTCTAATTAATAAATCTGGATCTGGAATACCTGCTGTGTATAAGTTGTTAGAAACTGTTTCCTCTGTAATATTTTCTACTTCTAATTTTCCCTCTTTTACATTGCTTGCAATTTGTTTTACTGCTTTTACAATTTCATCTCGTCCACCATAATTTAAAGCTATAGTAAATGTAACGCCTGTATTATCTTTTGTCCTTTCCATACATTTTGCTATACTTTTTTGCATTCCTGTATTCAAAGCAGAAATATCACCTATAACTTTTACCCTTATATTTTCTGTATCTGCTCTTTTACTATAATCATCTAAATAATTTTGAAGAAGTAACATTAATGTTTTTACTTCATCTTCTGCCCTTTTCCAATTTTCAGTTGAAAAAGCATAAACAGTTATATATTCCAAACCTATTTTATTAGCATACCTTACAATTTTTTCTAATACTTTTGCTCCTTCTTTATGCCCTAGTTTTGGATCTAATCCTTTATTTTTAGCCCATCTTCTATTTCCATCCATTATAATTGCAATATGCTTTGGCATTTTTTCTTTTTCCAATATCATTTCATTCCTTTCCCGCTTAATACTTAAGTTGCACATAATTATATAATTATAATGTCATAATTTCTTTTTCTTTGTCTTCTGAAATTTTATCTATTTTTTCAATGTATTCATCTGTTAATTTTTGAACTTTGTCTTCTGCTTGTTTTAATTCATCTTCTGTTATTTCTGAATCCTTTTCCATCTTTTTAAATTCATCTATTCCATCTCTTCTTACAGACCTTACTGCTACTCTAGCTTCTTCTGCCATCTTCTTAACATCTTTTACTATTTCTTTTCTTCTTTCTTCGTTTAATTCTGGAAAACTTAATCTAATTACATTTCCATCATTATTTGGATTTATTCCTATATCTGATGCAAGGATTGCTCTTTCAATTTCTTTTAATACGCTTTTATCCCATGGTTGAATTACTATTAACCTTGCTTCTGGAACTGAAATTCCTGCTACTTGATTTATTGGTGTTGGTGTTCCATAATATTCTACTGAAATTTTATTTAGTATTGCAGGATTTGCTCTACCTGCTCTTATTTCTGACAAATTTTCTTCATAAACACTTACTGTTTTTTTCATTCTTTCTTCAATATTTGTATAATCCATAACTTTCCTCCTAAAATATTTTATTAATTTATTCCTTTACTATCGTTCCTATTTTTTCTCCTTTGATTATTTTTACCATATTTTCTGGTTCTTTTATTCCAAAAACAATTAATGGTATTTTATTATCTCTGCATAGTGATGTAGCAGTTGAATCCATTACTTTTAAATCTTTATTTAATATGTCTAAATATGTAATTTCATCATATTTTACAGCGTTCTTGTCTTCTTTTGGGTCTGCTGAATATACTCCATCTATAGTTTTAGCTAGTAATATTACATCTGCTTCTATTTCTGCTGCCCTTAAAGCTGCTGCTGTATCTGTTGTAAAATATGGATTTCCTGTACCACAAGAAAATATTACTATTCTTCCATTTTCTAAATGTTTTTCTGCTCTTCTTTTTATAAATGGTTCTGCAACTTCTCTCATTTCTATTGCAGTTTGTAACCTTGTTTTTTGCCCTCTAGCTTCTAGTGCATCTTGTATTGCTAAACCATTCATAGCTGTTGCAAGCATTCCCATATAGTCTGATGTAGTTCTTTCCATTTGATGACCATATTTTCCTCTCCAAAAGTTGCCTCCACCTACTACTATTGCTATTTGTGTACCTAAGTCAGCTAGTATTTTTATTTGATCACATATTTTACCAAGTACATCTGCATCTACTCCTGTTTTTTTCTCTCCTGCTAATGCTTCTCCACTCAATTTTAACAAAATTCTTTTATACTTCGTTTCAGGCACTTTTTACACTCTCCTTACTATTTACTTTTACGATTTATATTCTATCATATAACTATAAAAAAAAGAAACATTTTAGTAAAATTTTTTTATATTTTTTAATACGTTAAGTGAAAAATTAAAAGCAATTATGAGAATAGTAAGTAGAATTTAGTCTTACATAAGCCTTTAATGTACAAC
>CANQRI010000043.1 GCA_947626235.1 uncultured Clostridia bacterium
AAATATAATATTATTGTTTTGAAAATAGTATAGATACTTTTTTTGCTAAACTATTTAACCCCGTCCCTATTAGTTTAGCAAATCTTCAAGTGTCTTACTATTCACATATTCATTAATTACATCATCTAGACCTTTCCAAAAAGAACGTGTCTTGCAATTATCTTTTATTTCGCAGTCTCCATTTTCTGTTAAACAATATATTGGAGTTAAATCGCCCTCTGTAGCTCTTAATATATCTCCTACTACATATTCACTAGGTTTTCTTGCTAATTTATAGCCACCATTATTTCCTCTTGCAGTTTCTAAATACCCTGCCTTATTTAGCATTGCTATTATTTGTTCTAAATATTTATTTGATATTCTTTGCCTTGTTGCTATATCTTTTAATGATATAAACTTTCCATTGCTATTTAATGCTAAATCTACCATAACTCTTAAAGCATATCGTCCTTTTGTTGATATTTTCATTACTTTCTCCTCCATTACATATTATTATATTACTAAATTAATTCTTTATATACCTCTTTTAATTTTTCCTTTATCTCGTCTGTAGCAAAAATGTATGGTATAGAATTATAATTACATTTTATTATATCATTTATAGTCAAATTAGTTTCTTTTAATACCCTTTCATATTCACTATTAATATCTATATTAGAAACAGTATCGTTATCTGTATTAATAGATATTTTTACACCCTTTCTATATAATTCTTCTAATGGGTGTTTGCCTTTTATTGCTTCTGTTTGATAATTACTTGTTAAGCATATTTCTAGCAAAATATCTCTATCTATTATTTCTTGAATAGTATCAACATTATCAATACATCTTACCCCATGCCCTATACGTTTTGTTCCAAAATTGATTGCACTGTTTATACTAGATATGCCATCTGCTTCGCCTGAATGTATAGTGTATGGAACATTTAGCTCTTTGGCATAGTTAAAGCTATATTCATAATCCTTTGTAGGATATAGGCTTTCTGCTCCTGCTAAATCAATTCCACATACACCTTTATTTAAATATTTCTTTGCTGTTTCTACTGTTTGCATATTTTGCTCTTTTGTATTACCACGCATACAGCATAAAATAATTCCACCATATATTTTATTTTCTTTTTTTGACTCATTCATGCCTTCGATAACTGCTTGTACAACTTCATCTATGTTTAAATTTTTGTTTATATGCTTTAATGGTGCAAACCTTACTTCAGCATATATAACATTTTGTTTTGCAAGCTTTGTAAATAATTGATATGTTGCTGTTTTTAGCCTTTCTGCAGTATTTAATATTTTACATGGAATATCAAATTTTTCTAAATATTCATTTAAATTTTCGCAATCTTGACCTACTTGTAATTTATTTTCTACTTGTTGTAATGTGTAAGTGTAACCATCTTCTAAAAGCCATTTATGTGCTAGTTTTACATCTAAAGAGCCATCTAAATGAATATGTAACACTATTTTAGGAATATCTTGTATTTCTTTTTCCATAAAATCATTCCCTTCTAATTTTTTTGCACACAAGCGAATTATTTATTTTATAATATCTTTTATTACTTCACCAGAAATAATTAATCCAGCCACAGAAGGAACAAATGATATACTTCCTGGCACTTGTTTTTTGCTACATTTATCATTATCTTGCAATTCTTCTAAATTATCTGCTTCAATATCTGATATAGTTAGTTTTATAGGATCTTCTTTTGAATATACTACTTTCAATTTTTCTATTCCCCTTGCTTTTAGTTCTTTTCTCATTACCTTTGCCAAAGGGCATATACTTGTTTTATAAATATCTGTTACTTCAAATTGAGTTGGATCTAATTTATTTCCTGTTCCCATACTTGATATTATTGGTATGTTTAATTTATTAGCTCTCATAACTAATTCTATTTTTGCAGTAACCGTATCCACTGCATCTACAACATAATCAATACTTTCATCTAATATACCGTTGCTATCTGGCATAAAAAACTGTTTATACACTTCTACATTAGCATTAGGATTAATTTCTAAAATTCTTTCCTTTGCAACTTCAACTTTCGGCTTTCCTATTGTTTTATGAGTAGCAATTAATTGCCTGTTTAAGTTTGTTAAAGATACTTCATCATTATCTACCAATACAAAATTTTGTATTCCTGCTCTTACTAGTCCTTCTACTACAAATGAACCTACCCCACCAATTCCAAATATAGCAACTTTTGCCTTATGCAATTTTTGTATTGCTTCTTTTCCTATTAATAATTCTGTCCTCGAAAATTGACTTTTCATAACTTATCTCCTTTACTTATTTTATTAATCTTAAAGATACGTCTGTTACTATATTGGAAACATTATATAAAAATAAAGTTTCTGTTATATCGTTTTGGCTTATGTATTCCGACATTGACATTTTATAATAACGTGGATCTATAAAATGTATTTCCTCATAATTTTCACATATAAATTGTGAAAATGCATGTGCATAGGAATCCTTTATTACTAATAATTTTTTTCCATTTTTTACTTTCGTTTTTATTACTACTTTAGCACTATTCCCATTTAAAAAATATGAATATTTATCTTTTTTAGTTAAGTAGTCTTCATTAAAAATAGAATTATATTTTACTCCATCATAATCGCCCTCTACATTCTGATTTATTTTACTTTTATATACTTCTATTTCATCTTTTTCCTGATTCAAAACCTGTGCTTTTGAATCGAATGTTCCTAAAAATTCTGTTGAAACAACTTGTTTTTCAAAATCAGATAAAGGTGCACTTTTTATTTTTGCTACTTCACAATATTTTAAATATAATAAATACGTTCCATAGCTCGTCATGTGATGGTCTGTTCTATAATATAGCTGTTTGTCTTTATTTTCTTTTAATATGTCCACAACATTAATTGTTTTAATATTTTTATTAATTTTATTATAAAATTCTTCTATTATAGTATTTTGATTAAACACCTCTAAATTTTCAGGTAATTTATCTTCATTTATATAAATGGAATTAGGTGCTAATAAAAAATATATTGGTATATTTATATTTTCTGCAAATTCATTAACTGAAGTTGCTATCATTTCTAAATTTTTCTCTTCATTTTTGCCATAATTAAACTTTTCAAATAGGTATTCATCTTTTCCAATGTATACCCCATTATTTTCAGTTTTACCTGTTAATAACTGAACAGCTGAATTAAATTTTAACCAAAAATTTCTTAATATAAAATGGTCATTTATATAATCATTCAAATTTTCAGCATATTTTCCATTTACTAAATCTTCTATATTAAATTCTGGAATAGTTGCTAAATATCTATTTTCTTGTTCAGAAAAGCTTTGCTTTGGAACAAGAAAATTCAAAATTATTAAAACTACCCATATTATCATAAAGATAATAAAGAAAATTTTATTTTTCATAAAAGGCCCATTTCCTTCCTACATTACTTAAAACCCGCATTTAAAAGCGGAAATATAAAAATGGATTAAACGAATCTGTTACTAAACTTGCTGTACATAATACAAATATTGCTACATACCCTAAAGAAGTTATAACATCTAATATTTTATTGTTTTTATTATCTATTTTCTCTTTTATTTTCTTCCATACAGGTAATGAACATAGTATTCCTACAATTATAATAAATATATAATTTTGGAAATAATAAATTGCTTCACTGTTTGATATTGCTCCACCTGCAAACATTGACTTTATATATACTCCTATTTTAGATAGGTCTTCAAATGCAAATATTACCCAACTAACCAATATTAAAACAATTGCATATATATGTTTTATTATTTTTGGAAGTTTTTCTAATATTTTTAATAGGAATAACTTTTCCATGATTAAAATCACTCCAAAGTATACTCCCCATAAAATAAAGTTCCATGAGGCTCCATGCCATGCTCCTGTTAAAAACCATACAATTAAAATGTTTCTTATTTGCTTTGGTAAGCCTTTTCTATTTCCACCTAATGGAATATATATATAGTCTTTAAACCAACTGCTTAAAGTTATGTGCCATCTTCGCCAAAAATCTGTAATACTATTTGCTATATATGGATAATTAAAGTTTTCATCAAATACCATGCCAAAAATTTGAGCAAGTCCAATTGCCATATCTGAATATCCACTAAAATCAAAATAAATTTGTAATGCAAATGCTATAATTCCAAGCCAAGACAAAAACATACTTAATTCAGTGTAGTTACCTGTTTCAATTACATTCCATAATAATCCTATATTATTTGCTATTAATACCTTTTTGCCAAGACCTATAATAAACCTTTTCATTCCATTAGAAAAATTGTCTAAACTTATTTTTTTATCTACTAATTCTTCATCTACAGTTTCATACCTTACTATTGGCCCTGCAATAATTTGTGGGAATAATGTTGTATATGTTAAATAATTGTAAAAACTTTTTTCACATTTTACAGTTCCTCTGTACACATCTATAATATAAGATAAAGATTGAAATGTATTAAATGATACCCCTATTGGCAAAGGTATATTTAATAAAGGTATATTAAAACCTGTTATACCATTTATATTGGTTATTATAAAATCTGCATATTTGAAAAAGAATAATATTAATAGATTTACTCCTACATCTATTGCTAAATAAATTCTTCTTTTAGTTTTATTTTCATAATATTTATCTATTTTTTTACCACACCAGTAGTCCATTACAGCAAGTAGTAACATTATAAAAATGTACCTAATTTCGCCCCATGCAAAAAATATTAAACTTGCTAATATCATAATAGCATTTTTAAACTTTTTAGGCACAATAAAGTATACTAAAAGCATTATTGGTAAAAAAATATATAAAAATACTATACTGCTAAAAACCATATTTTCCCTCTTTATTTCATAACATCACAATAAAAAGTTTGATACTTTTTAAAATAAAAGCTATTATCCCTATCTGTAAGATAATAGCTTTTATACATTTCTTGCAAACTTTTATTTTTGTGATTTTGTATTTTTACATTATTTTCTTATAATTTCTTCTATTTCAGATGCATTTTCTGCAATTATTAAATAAACGTAATCTCCAATTACATCTAGTTTTCTTTGTTTTACTAATTCATATTGTTCTGGTAAATATCTTGACCATGAATCTTCTTGCCTTGCTGCATATGTTTCAACTTTTTCTTTTACAGTATCTAATTTTCCTTCACTTGCCTTTACAATTAAAAACATACTAGCCTGTATATTCATCATTGGCATTTTTCCAACAGCCTCTGAATAGTCTCCTTCTTCCATTTCATATAGTGATGTTAAAACACTATCATCTATATCCATTGTTGGCATTTCACTAAAAGGTGTTTTTTCAGAAATTGTTGTATATAGTTCTTGTAAGTTAAGTTCTTTCTTTTGACCTCCTATTATAAATATTAGTCCTACTACAACTGCAACAACTATAACTGCTACTACAGCAATTGTTATTATTAATTTTTTGTTCATTTGTTTTTCCTCCTTTATTTTCTTATACCAGAAGTTTATCATAGTAAGTATTAAAAAGCAAGCATTATTTTAATTTTTTAGGCTCAAAAAAAGTGAAACTAAATGTTTCACTTTTTTATTATATTTATTTACCTTACTGGTCTATATCTAGCTTCAAATCCTTTGTCCATATCTCTTATTGGAACTGTAATTGTATATCCGTCAGAGCTTACATATGCTTTATTTACTCCATTTTCTGTTTTCGCTGTATCTATTTTTCTTTGAACAACTTTATTGCTACTAGAGCCACCTATTTCAACTACTTGATACCAGCCTTCGAATTCATAACCTTCTCTTGCAGCTGGAGCTTTCATCGTTATTTCAGTTATTTCTCCTCTTCTACCTTCCAAAATCGTTTCTTCATTTCTTCTATTTATTGAATTATAAAATCCAACACATCTACTCATATCACATGTAAATCCAGTAAACCATATAATACCTGATTTATTTCCTTTTTCCCATTCTTTCCACCAAGTACTATTGTGGTCACAGCTTCCACAAGTACATCTGCTTTCAGTTTCATCCCATATATGTCCAGTTCCAAAAGAAGTTACAGAATTTCCACTAACTTGTATCACACATTTACATTTAGTACATTGTGCTTTTCCACTGCTTACAAATGCAGAAGTAGTACTTAATACAAAATCATGTCCTGTTGCCTTAATAGTTGTTCCACCTTCAGTTTTTCCACATGTACTACATCTTTTTATAGCCTCTCTACCATCTGTTTCGCATGTTGCATTTATTTTTGCACTAACTAATTCAAAATTATGACCCTTTCTTGATCCTAGCTCTTCAGTTGTTATTGAATATCCACAAAGTTTGCATCTTTGTGTCATTGTTCCATTTCTTTCACAAGTAGCATTTCCATCACTAATATATGGTGTAAAAGAATGTGCTCCAGCAGGTGTTTTTTCTATAAGTATTTCATCTCCACATTTTTTACAAACATTTACTTTTTTTCCTCCTGTTACGCAATTACCTTGTATTATTTTTGTTTCATATTCATGGCCTGTATGTTGTATTGTTATTACATTCTTCTTCTCTGAACATCTAGTACAATGAATTGATTTTTCTCCATTTTCTGTACATGTTGCATCTTTATCTATAGTATAAGTTGTATTCCACTTATGTCCTAAAGCAGGTGTAGTGTAATTAAAGAATACTTGACCACATTTTATACATTTATAATGTTCCTCTCCTCTTGTAGTACATGTTGCTTGCCTATCATTTTCTGGATCTCTTACTAAATCATGACTCTTTATTCTTCTTGTTTCAACTGCTCCACACTCTTTACATGTTCTTTGTTCTTCACCATCTCTCAAGCAAGATTTTTCTCTAGTAACTTTCCATTCTGTATAATTATGAACATGATTTGTTGGAACTTCCTTTTTAGGAGGATTTACTTGTGGCTCTGGTTCTGGTACTATTTCAATAGAAGGACCTTCTTGTTGTGGAACTTGCTCTGGCTCTTTACTTGGTTTTTCTTCTATTTTTGGTTCTTCATCAGCCTTTGGTTCCTCTTCAACTTTTGGTTGTTCTTCCTTTGGCTCTTCTTCAACTTTTGGAGTTTCCTCTATTTTTGGTTGTTCTGCCTTTGGAGCTTCTTCTGGTTTTACTTCTTCTACTTTTGGCAATTCTTCTTGTTCAGGCTCTTCAACTTTTGGAATTTCCTCTACTCTTGGTTCTTCTGCCTTTGGAGCTTCTTCTGGTTTTATTTCTTCAACCTCTGGTAATCCTTCTTGTTCAGGTTCTTCTTTTTGTACAGGTACAAGCATAATTTCTAAAGCTTCCATTCTTTTTCTTACACCTGATGTTCCAGCATAGTTTATTCCTTTATGTTCAGTTTCAATAAATGTTAAACCATCTGTAGAGCTTTCTGCTGTAACCCAATCTAACCATCCATAAGTTTGAACATGGGCACGATACTTAAGTTCATAGCCTTCTAAACCTTCTACTACAATTTGTATACCTTCTACCCTTTTTCTTTGACCTGTTGTTCCTATATAATTTGTTCCACTCTTATTATCTGCTGTAACCCAATTTTGCCATCCATAAGTTTGAACATGGGCACGATATTTTAGAGTTACACCTTCTGGAGCTTCAACATTTATTTCTAAAGCTTCCATTCTTTTAGCTTTACCCTCTGTTCCTACACGAACTGTTTGTGAATCTACTACATTTTCCTTTAGCCATGCATAAGTTTGCACATGTGCTGAACATGTTAATTTAATTTCACTTGAGTCTGTACTAGCTAATACTATTGATGGTATTATTGATGACATTTCCATAAATAACATTAAACTAGCAACTATTAGACTAATTACCCTTTTTACCCATTTTTGACACATAAAAACTCCCCCTTTTTATACATTTCCTTTTTTTTAATTATATAATTTATTTATGCTGCCGTCAATATTTTTTATTCATTTTTTTTGGCATTTTTGGTTTTTTTTAGTATAAATTTTATTTGCATTTTTTTGTACAATTTTTATATTCATTTTTGTAAAAGTTTCATGCACATTTTTCGTACAGCTTTTATCTGAATTTTTATTGTCCTTTACACAATTCTTCCTGTATTTGCTTTAACTCTCTTACTCCTTCGCTCTGCTCACGTATAATAGTTTGCGCCACTTCTCCTAATCTTGGATCAATTTCATATTTTAATAAATTCATACACATTGCTATTGCACCCTCATGATGTGGTATCATTTCACTAATAAAATCTAAATTTATGTCCATACTTCTTTTGCTATTTTTCATTCTCAAAATCATATTTTTAGTTATACATACGTACTCTTCTATGTATTCTTTAACATCAATAGATTCATTTTTAAAGTTTGGTGTAGTTCTAGCTATTTCTCTCATTTGTTGTATTCCTTCTGTTTGCATTCTTATAATGCCTTTGGCAATTTCTTGCAAAGGTTCATATCTTGTATACCTTAATAAGTTTTCACTCATATATATTGCTGCCTCGTGATGTGGTATCATTGTTCTTATAAAATTTAAAGTTATATTGTCCGTCATGTTTGCAGAAAGCATTCTATTTGCCATAACACACAATATTTGATTAAATCTGCTTAAATAATTATTTACCATTTGTTTTGTATACATATTTAACACTCTCCTTTTTATATAATATTTATATATTAAGAAAAATGTTCATAAAATAAACCAACGCGTTCTTTTTCTTCGCGTTGGTTCAAAGCATTAATTCAAAGTATTGTTCAAAACTCTATTTAAGCCACTCTGGATTTGCAACATACCAGTCTATTGTTTTTATAATTCCATCTTCAAATTTTGTTTTTGGAAGCCAGCCTAACTCTGTGCTTATCTTTGTTGGATCTATTGCATATCTAAAATCGTGACCCTTTCTATCTTCTACAAATGATATTAAACTTTCTGGCTTGTTTAAATGTTGTAGTATTAATTTTACAATTTCTATATTTCTCTTTTCATTGTGTCCGCCTACATTATATCTTTCACCATTTCTTCCATTATGATATACTAAATCTATTGCTTCACAGTGATCTTCTACATATAACCAATCTCTAACATTCATACCTGTTCCATATACAGGTAATTTTTCATCATTTAATGCTAATTTAATCATATGTGGTATTAATTTTTCGTTATGTTGATATGGCCCATAGTTATTTGAACAGTTTGTTATATTTACGTTCATTTTGTATGTTTCATGATATGCTTTTACTAATAAATCTGAACTTGCTTTTGATGCAGAATATGGGCTACTTGGCTTAATTGGTGAAGTTTCTGTAAAAAATCCTTCTTCTCCTAATGCTCCATAAACTTCATCTGTTGAAATATGCATAAATTTATTTGGACTTCCTTCTCCCCATTTTCTCTTTGCAACTTCTAATAGTGTATGTGTTCCAAGTATATTAGTTTGAGTAAATATGAATGGTGCCTTTATACTATTGTCTACATGGCTTTCTGCTGCAAAATGTATAACTCCATTTATGTCATATTTATCAAATACTTCTGTCATTTTTTCAAAATCACATATATCTGCTTGTACAAATGTTATTTTATCTATTACATTTCTTAAATTATCCATATTTCCTGCATAAGTTAATTTGTCCACTACTACCACATTATAATCTGGATGTTTTGCTACAAAAAATTCTGCAAAATTTGCTCCTATAAAACCTGCTGCTCCTGTTATTAATACATTCTTCATATTTTACTTCCTCCTTTTAATTTGCTACTTTAACTTTTTAAATTTTTAAATAAATCTGTATTTCTTAATTCTTTTAAAGTAGGCCATTTACTATCTTTTTCAGATGTTAATAAATCAGATACTTTCATATCTCCTAAAGGCCAATCTATTCCAACATCTTCATCATTCCATGCAAGTCCACCTTCTGCTTCATGATTATATATATCATCACATTTATATGTAAATTCTGCTTCATCTGATAATACTAAAAATCCATGAGCAAACCCCTTTGGTATCATAAACATTTTTTTATTTTCTTCTGAAAGTACAACTCCTTCCCATTGTCCATAAGTTTTGCTTCCAGGTCTTAAATCAACTGCAACATCAAAAACTTCTCCTTTTATGCATCTAACTAACTTTGCCTGTGTGTTTTCTTTTTGATAATGTAAGCCTCTTAAAACTCCTTTTTTAGATTTAGATTGATTATCTTGTACAAAATCATAATTTAATCCTATTTCTTCAAAATCTTTTTTGCTATATGTTTCCATGAAATAACCTCTATTATCTCCAAAAACTGTTGGTTCTATTATATATACTCCATCTATTGAAGTTTCTATTTTCTTAAATTTTCCCATTTTTTATTTTATATGGTTATTAAAAACCATATTCTCCTTTCTCTTGTTATTATTGATATTTCAAATTATTCTTCTGTTAATTTTCCTTCTGCTAAATCTCTTAAATAAACGCCATATTCCGTTTTCATTAACTGCTCTGTTAATTCTAATAAATGTTCTTTATTAATCCATCCTTTTTTATATGCTATTTCTTCTGGACAGCTAATTTGTAAGCCTTGCCTTTTTTGAATTGTTTGAACAAAACTTGCAGTTTCAAGTAAAGCATCATGTGTACCTGTGTCAAACCAGGTCATTCCTCTGCCTAACTTTTCTACTTTTAATTTTCCTCTATTCATATATTCTTCATTTACTGTTGTAATTTCTAATTCTCCTCTTGATGAAGGCTTTACATTTTGAGCTATTTCAACAACATCATTTGTATAAAAATACAAACCTGGTACTGCATAATTTGATTTTGGATTTTGTGGTTTTTCTTCTATAGATATTGCATTGCCATCCTTATTTATTTCTACAACTCCATATGCTCTAGGATCTTTTACATAGTAGCCAAATATTGTTGCTTCATTTTCTCTTGAGTTTGCTCTTTCCAAAACTTGTGCTAAATGCTCTCCATAAAACATATTGTCACCTAATATCATAGCTACATTATCTTCACCTATAAAATCTTTTCCTATTATAAATGCTTCTGCTAATCCTCTAGGTTTTTCTTGTATTTTATATTCAAAATGCATTCCCCATTTTGAGCCATCTCCTAATAAATCTTCAAACATAACAATATCTCTTGGCGTAGATATTATTAAAACTTCTCTTATATCTGCTTGCATTAATACTGAAAGAGGATAATATATCATTGGTTTATCATACACTGGCATAATTTGTTTTGATATTGCTAGTGTTAGTGGAAACAGCCTTGTTGCGCTCCCTCCAGCTAAAATTATTCCTTTTCTTTTCTTCATATAAACTTCAATTCCTTTCTGGCTATGATAATATCATTTATATATATTTTTTTCAAGTAAAATTTAATTGTTATGCAAATTCATATCATATTTTTATTTTATATGCGCATAATAATCTTATTAAAATTTTTTGTTATTCTTAAAAAGAAAGGATTTTTATATGAAAACAATTAAAATATTATTAATATGCTCTGCTTTATTAATTGTACTTACCGGTTGTGGAGAACAAGAAAATACAAATAATAATAATTCTTCTGGTACAAGAACTTCTACTGAAATTAATACTGAACATAAAGAAACTCTTATTTCTACTTATGCAACACCTATAAAAGATAATTCTCATGGTAGATTAGTTAATATTTCCATTACTTGTAACACTCTTAATGGAACATTTATAGAGCCTAATCAAGTATTTTCTTTTAATGCTGTCGTAGGACAACCTTCTTCTGCAAGAGGATATCAAGAAGCTAGTATAATTATTGATGACCATACAGCTACTGGTATTGGAGGAGGTAATTGTCAAGTAAGTAGTACTATTTACAATGCCGTTCTAAATGCTGGAAACTTTACTATTGTTGAAAGACATGAACATGGAAAGCCTGTTACTTATGTTCCAAAAGGCAGAGATGCAGCTGTTTCCTATGGTTCATTGGACTTAAAATTTAGAAATGACACTGGCCATAGAGTGAGACTTGATGCTATTTCTGATAACAAAAATATAACAATTAATCTTGTTCAAATAGACTAAAAAAAACCTCTTATCTAGTATGTACTAAATAAGAGGTTTCATTCTATTTTACTGTTTCTCTGGTTATCAATCTTTCTTTATCTAATAAAATTTTCATTCTATTTTTTGCATCAACTTTACTATGATGTTTCATATCTTTAAATCTGTTAGGGTTTGAATCGTATATTAATTCTATAATAGGATAAATTGCTTTATTTCTACTATTTAGCTTTTTGAAAAAGTCTAATAATTTAGCTTTTATTTTATCAAAAGGTGTTTCTTTTACTTGTGTTAATGCTGTTACCTGTTTTTCTTTATATATTTTTACTGAAATTTCGTCTTGTATAACGTAATAATTATCATATTGCTCCATTTGTACTACTTTTCCTGGTTCTACTTTGGCTTTTACAGATTCCAATATTTCTTGCCTTACAAATTTTCTACTTTCGTATTTTACAAAATTTTCTACATTATTTTCTTCGACACCAAATATACATACTAATTTTCCATCATATGTACATACTTTGTCTAAATAGTTTACTTGTTCTTCATAGTGACTTCCTATATCTGTAATTTCCAATTTTGTTATATCAAATTTTTCACTTTTTTCGAATTTTTTTAGTTCAGGGCATATTATTTCAATTAATACTTTAGGTGATATTTTATCAAATTTTGCATCACAAAAAATTTTATCTTCTATGGAGTTTTCGATATATTTTAAATAATTCGTATCTACTTCTTCATTTGATAATGCTTCTTTTACACTATTATGCAATTCTATTGCGTCTTCCATTTCCTGTATTTTATCTAATATAGACGAAAATTCATCCTTTTTCGACATTTTACTTGTTTCTTCTTGTACTACATTTACTTCTTCAGCAGTTACATTATTTACTTCTTTTTCCATATTTTTCAAATTTTCTTCTTCCATAATTTCTCCCCTTCTAAAATGCTTTTTTATTATACCACTATAAATTCAAAAAAGATATGTATATTAATTTACAGTTTTATTACATTTTTGTTACATTTTTTATTTTTCTATAAATTTAGGTAAAAAATAAGCCTTTCTCATCAATTTTATTTTCAACTACCTAACTC
>CANQRI010000044.1 GCA_947626235.1 uncultured Clostridia bacterium
GGTCAGCATATAAAATACCATGTGATTCTGTAATTATATATTCAATACCAAATTCTTTTAAAAATTTATCAGATTCTGGAACATAGCCACATTCTGGAAGCCATATTCCACGTGGTTTTCTTCCAAAATATTTTTCATAAGTTTGAACACCAACGCCAATTTGAGCTTTTATGGTTTCAGGTGTCATGTACAAAATAGGGAAGTAACCATGTGTTGCACCACAAGTAATAATTTCAAGTACACCTATATCTTGAAAATGTTTAAATCCACTTATTAAATTACAATTATATATATCTTTAAAAACATGTAAATCATTAGAGTATCTATCAAAATAATATTTAGATAAATTATTTACTCTGTCATCATAAACAGTTCTTTGTATTTCTTTTTTAGCAAGTTCAATATGTTTCTCTAAATATTTAATATATCTTTCTTGTAAAAGTTTATTATCAAGCATATTTAAAAGTGGAGGAGTAATAGACATTGTTATTCTAAAGTCTACGTGTTCTTCCACTAATTTTTCAAAATTTAAAAGAAGAGGAATGTAGGTTTCAGAAATTGCTTCATATAGCCATTGTTCCTCTAAATAATCTTCACTTTCAGGGTGATGTATAAAAGGTAGATGTGCATGTAACACAAAACTAACATAACCTTTTGGATTTTGCATTTGTAATTCTCCTTTGTGATTTTAAAAATTATCTAAAAGTAGATGTAGGATTTCCTGATGATGGATTGCGTAAATTGAATTCATCAAAAGAAAAGTTTTTATTTGTATATAATTTATCATAAAACTCTTTCATATTATATAATTTACCAATTTTTCTTAAGAATGAAAGAGAAGAAATATCAATACTTGTAACTTCTCCAGTTTTTACATTTTTGAAATAAATTATATTAGGCATTGTTTCAAATAATATATGATCATTTGGAGATTCAAGTTCATTAGAAGATGAAATATATAAATAATTGTTAGGAATACTGATATATTTATTGATTCCACGTCTACCAAGTTCTATTTTATATTCACATTTACTATCATTTACTTTTAAATACCAACTATTTGCATAGTCGTTAATATCTATTTCAAAACTATAATTTTTTGTAAGATTATGAACAATTAATACAGGTTTAGTGTTGTTATAAAAATATTCTCCATATTGCTCTATGTAACGCTTTTTATCTTCATCAGAAATATCCCAGTATACAAATAAAGTAGTAGGCGTTTGAGCAATAATTTTTACAACAGTTTCATTATATCTATAAGGTAAGTCATAATATTCTATAATTTCAATTTTTTCAGGATTTTTTTTCATAACATTAGAAGAAGATTTTGTTGCCGTAGGTTTTGCAGATGTAATTTTTTTTGTGCTAGCTTTAGCAGTTTTAGCAGAAGTAGCCTTTTTGGTGCTAGCCTTGGTAGTTTTAGCAGAAGTAGTTTTTTTAGTACTAGCTTTAGTCGTTTTAGTAGAAGTTGCTTTTTGGGCGTTAGCTTTAGCGGTTTTAGCAGAAGTAGACTTTTTGGTACTAGCTTTAGCAGTCTTTGCAGAAGTAGACTTTTTGGTACTAGCTTTAGCGGTTTTAGTAGAAGTTACTTTTTTGGTACTAGCTTTAGCTGTTTTTGTAGAAGTTGTTTTTTTGCTACTAGCTTTTATAGTTTTAGAAGTACTTTCTTTTTTATTGCTAGTTTTATTAACCTTTGAAGTAGTTTCATTTTTAGTGGTAGCTTTAGAAACTTTTGGAGTACTTTCCTTTTTGTTACTAGCTTTAGTAGCTTTTTGTTTAGTTGGCTTTTCTATTTTTGTAGTACTGGATTTACTACTAGACTTTTTTCTGGTAGTTTTATTACTAGCAATTTTTTTACTTATAACTTCTTTTTTTACTACATCTTTTTCATTTACATCTGTTGTATCTTTTGCTTTTCTTGGCATTTAATTTCCTCCTTAGTGAAAATAAAAATTCTTAATATATATACTATATCAAAAAACGAATAAATTCAATAGAAAACGACAAAAAAATTATACTTATTTTTGGTGAATATTTTGAAAATTATGTAAAATTGTGCTATAATATATTTATGTAACTCGTAAACAATATTTTCAGTGGCTGATTAGCCGCAGTAAAGGAGAGCATTATGAATCTTTACACGTTGTGCGAGTATGTTGATGGATTGGAAAGACAGAAGCAGCAGGCAGAAAAGCCGGCAGAACAGCAGTTAACACTTGCGGAAGCCATCGAAGCCGATCGCATGATTGGTGAGATGGAACAGAAGCGTGACGAGGTGCCCAATCCGTTCATGAAGAATGGCAAGGTGAACTGGGAACTGCTTTTCGCAGCAGATAAGTATGCTGCGGAGCACCCGGAAGTAGTTTAAGCACAGAATAGAAAACGAGTTTGGTATTCCAAACTCGTTTTCTCATGAAAAAATATAATATTGATAATAAATTTAAAAGAAAAAATGTATATTAAAAACATTGACAACTAAAACTAATAAATATAAAATCATATAAATAAAACAATAAAAACAACAAAGGAAGGAAAAGCAAATGGAATTTGAACAAGCAAAAAAAAGAGTAGAGGAATTAGTACCTCTTTTACAATATTATACACAAAAATATTTTGATGATGAGCAAGTAGTTAGCGACTATGAATATGATATGCTAATGAAAGAATTAAGAGAATTAGAAGCTAAATATCCTGAACTTATTCGTGCAGATTCTCCAACACAAAGAGTAGGAGCTAGCATAAAAAAAGGCTTTGAAAAAGTAACTCATGAAATACCTCTGCAAAGCTTACAAGATGTTTTTTCTTTTGAAGAAGTAAGAGAATTTGATGAAAGAATGCAGAAAATAGCAAGTGAATATAATAAAAAATTAGAATATGTTGTAGAAACTAAAATAGATGGATTATCTGCAGCATTAGAATATAAAAATGGTATTTTTGTAAGAGGAGCTACTAGAGGAAATGGTTTAATAGGGGAAGATGTTACAGAAAATTTAAAAACAGTAAAAACAATTCCTAAAAAGTTAAACGAAGATGTTGATATTATAGTTCGTGGTGAAGTATTTATAGGTAAAGCAGAATTTGAAAAGTTAAATGAAAACAGAATGCTGGAAGAAGAAGAACAATTTGCAAATGCAAGAAATGCAGCAGCAGGTTCTTTAAGACAATTAGATAGTAAAATTACTGCACAAAGACCGTTAAATATATTTATTTTTAATGTTCAAAAATTAGAAGAACCAAAAATAGAAAAACATTCAGATGCACTTAATTATTTAGAAAAATTAGGGTTTAATGTAAATCCTGTTCGTATCTTGTGTGAAAATATAGATGAAGCAATTAAAGCAATTCAAAAAATTGGAGAAGATAGAGAAATATTATCTTTCGGAATTGATGGAGCAGTTGTTAAAGTAAATGATTTAGAATTAAGAGAAAAGATAGGAACTACTTTTAAAACGCCTAAATGGGCAGTAGCATATAAGTATCCACCAGAAAAGAAGGAAACAAAAATAAAAGATATTGTATGCCAAGTAGGAAGAACAGGAGCAATTACTCCAATGGCTATATTAGAGCCGGTTGTTGTAGCAGGTTCTAAAATATCTAAAACTACACTTCATAATGAAGACTATATTAAAGAAAGAGATATTAGAGTTGGTGATATTGCAGTTATTCAAAAGGCAGGAGATGTTATTCCAGAAGTAATAGAAGTAAATAAGCAAAAAAGAACAGGCGAAGAAGTTGTATTTGAAATGCCAAAGACATGTCCTGTTTGTGGAGCACGAGCTATTAGAGAAGAAGGAGAAGCTGTTTGGCGTTGTATAGGAATTGAATGTCCTGCAAAACTTTTACGTGGTATTATTCATTTTGTGTCAAGAGAAGCTATGGACATTAATGGATTAGGAGAAAATATAATAGAAGAACTTATGAATAGAAATCTTATTCATAATATTGCAGATATATATAGATTAACTTTTGAAGATATTGCTTCTCTAAAGAAAAATGGTAAAAAATTTGCACAAAACTTAATAGATGCAATAGAAGAAAGTAAATCAAGAGATTTATACCATGTAGTAACAGCTTTAGGAATTAGGCATGTAGGGGTTAAACTTGCAAAGTCTTTAACTAAAAAGTATAAAACAATGGAAGAACTAATGAATGCAAGTGTAGAAAGTTTAGCTGAAAAAGATGACGTAGGGCTTATTACAGCTCAAAGTATTTATGAATTCTTTCATCAAGAGCAAACTATTGACTTAATAAATAAACTAAAAGAATATGGCGTTAATATGCAAAAATTAGATGATGAGGAAACAGATAATAGATTTGAAGGTAAAACTTTTGTATTAACAGGTTCTTTAGAAAAATATACAAGAGACGAGGCATCAAACATAATAGAAAAATTTGGAGGAAAAACTTCATCTTCAGTTTCTAAAAAAACAGATTATGTTTTGGCAGGAGAAGATGCAGGTTCAAAGTTAACAAAAGCACAAAGTTTAGGAGTAGCAATTATTTCAGAAAACGATTTTGAAGAAATGATTAAATAAAAAGGAGAGATTATGGACGGTAAATATACATTTGAAAGATTTGAAAGAGAATTAGATGAAGGATTTGAGCTATATTATACTTATGTAAGAAATAGATATTTATTATTTAAAACAAATGATAACTGTTATACGCAAAAATTATTGTCAGTTCACTCTAAAAACCCTTTGCCTATAATGTCTATGTTAACTAAAAAGAGAATTCATGAAATGTTTCCATTTATGGAAGATATAGAATACAAAGTAAAACAATAAAAAAGAGATTAAATCTCTTTTTTTTATTGTATAAAATAATGTAAAAAATACAAAAGTAGTAGATGTACAGGGTAAAAAATATAAAATAAATATTTAGCATTTAAACCTCTTTTACCATTGTACAAATTAATAAATATCAAAGGAATACAACTGCAAAATATTATTGGCAAGTAATATGTAACAAATGGAGCACCCTGGTAAATAAAAAAGCTAATGGTATAGTTTATAAAAATACAGCTTGCGGTGGAAATAGTTAGCCATAATTTCTTTTCTCTAAAAATATAAAAAAGAAGAATAAGTATTATTCCAAAAGCTCCATAATCTACATTAATAATTTGCCCCAAAATACTTATTAGCGCACAAACGCTTAAACCTAAAAATTTATTTGGAATTTTATCAAAACATAAAATTGCTAGAGCTCCTAAAATCATTGTAAAACCAATATTTAATGCAAGAGGACTTGTGTATGTAGATAAAAATAACATAAATGGTGCTTGTGAAATTATTGCAAATACAAGTAATCTAAATAAAAATTTTGTTAAATTTTTAGTATGTGTATAGCTTTGTGATAATTGAAATGCAAAAAGAGGAAATGCAATTCTTCCAATTAAATTTAAATATGAAAAATGACCGATTACAGCATTGTTAAAGTGGTCACAAAACATTGTGCATAGCCCAATTAATTTTATTACAAAACTTGACATATCTATTTCATTCCTTCTTTGGTAATTTTAAATGATTATATAATAAAATTATAAAAAAACAATATATTTTGTAAAAAAAATATATTGCATAAATAAGTCAGTTGATATACAATAACCATATAATACGAAAGAGGAGGAATACTTATGTCAAATATAAAATTAGATTTTAAAAATTCAAAAATAGTTTCAAGGCAAATAATGAAGTATGCAGAAAGAGTTGAAGAAATACATAAAGAATTACATGAAGACGCAAAAGATGAAAATAAATTTGTGGGTTGGCTAGAACTTCCTTCAGAATATGATAAAAAAGAATTTGAGAGAATAAAAAAATGTGCTAAAAAAATTAGAAAAGATTCAGAAGTATTATTGGTAATAGGAATAGGTGGGTCATATTTAGGTGCAAGAGCAGTAATAGAGAGTTTAACACATACTTTTTATAATGCACTAGATAAAGAGCAAAGAAAATCACCTCAAATTTTATATGCAGGAAATAATATAAGTGGAGCATATTTAAATGACTTAATGGACTTGATTGGAGATAAAGATTTATCTATAAATGTAATTTCAAAGTCTGGAACTACTACAGAGCCTGCTATAGCATTTAGAATATTTAGAGAATATTTGGAAAATAAGTATGGAATAAAAGAAGCAAGAAAAAGAATATATGTTACAACAGATAGTGAAAAAGGTGCGCTTAAGACGTTAGCTGATACAGAAAAATATGAAACTTTTGTAATACCAAATAATATTGGTGGAAGATATTCTGTTTTAACTGCAGTAGGTTTACTTCCTATAGCAGTAGCAGGTATAAATATAGATGACTTAATGGCTGGTGCAAAAATTGCACAAGATAAGTATAATGACCAAAACTTAAAATATAATGAATGTTATCAATATGCAGTTGCAAGAAATGTATTATATTCTAATTATAAAAATTTGGAAATTTTAGTAACATATGAACCAAAAATGCATTATTTAATAGAATGGTGGAAGCAATTATTTGGGGAAAGTGAAGGAAAAGAAGGAAAAGGTATATTCCCAGCAGGTGCAGAATTTACAACAGACTTACATTCTTTAGGTCAATATTTGCAAGAGGGAAGAAAAAATATATTTGAAACAGTTATAAATGTTGTAGAACCTTTATCTAACTTAAAAATACGTGCTGATGAAGATGATTTAGATGGCTTAAACTATTTAGAAGGTAGAACATTAGATTTTATTAATAAGAAGGCAATGCAGGGAACAATAGAGGCACATGTAGATGGTGATGTTCCAAATATATTAATAAATATGGATAGATTAGATGCAAAAACAATAGGTCATTTGTTATATTTCTTTGAACTTGCGTGTGCTGTATCTGGAAAAATATTAGAAGTAAATCCATTTAATCAGCCTGGCGTAGAAAAATACAAGAAGAATATGTTTAAACTATTGAAGAAGGCTATATATTAAAATATAAATTAAAAAATAAAGTCATGCGCAGGCAAAGCCTGCGCACTTATATGCGTTTTTTAGAAGGTCTATGAGATGAATTGTGTAGAAATATAGCAGAATTTGACGAAATCTTTTTGTTGACAACGGTATATAAGTATGGTATAAAGTATACATAAATAAATTTGATTATTACTTATTAATTTTCAAACTTCATTATTGAAGCAAACTAAAAGTTTTAAAAAATTCAAAATCAAAATTTTAAAATTCAAAAAAATTAATAAATCTAAAAAAGTCCAAAAAATGAAGAAAAAATATGAAAAAGAAAGGAAAATAGTTTTTTATAACATATATACCTATAAATAAAGTTTGATTTAAAAGTTATAACATAATATAATAAAAGGAGGAAAAAAATGAAAACAATAACTTATGACATGTGTTTACAGTATATAAACGAAAGAAATATATTTGCAGTACATGAAGATAGTGAAGAATATTACTATGATGAAAAAATAAATAATGCAGATGATAAAATATTTAGAGATTTACTATCAGATAAGGAAGAAGCAGTAAAATTTATAAACAAGTTTTTGGAAATCAAACGACAATTAAAAAAAGATGATTTAGAAAGTTATAACAGTAGTTATATAACAAAAGAATATAAAAATAGGGAATCAGATATAGTGTATAAAATAAAAAATACAAATACATTTATATTAATAGAACACCAATCTTATGTAGATGAATTAATGCCATATAGAATGTTAGAATATTCAGTAGAAATAATGAGAAGTGCACTTAATAGAAAAAGAAAGAAAAATTGTAAATATAAATGCCCGGAAGTAGTGCTAGTAGTACTATATACAGGAAGTGAAAAATGGAAAATAGAAAGAGAATATAAAAAAATATCAGATGATGAAATTAATTATTATACAAATGGAACAAATAGTATTTATAATTTAATAGATATACACAACTATGCAAAAGAAGATTTAGTAAAAGGAGAAAGTATAATAGAAAAAGCAATGGCAATAGAAAAGTGTAAAACGGAAGAAGAACTAAAAGAAACATTAGAAAAACTAATAAGTACAACTAAAGAGGAAAAAGACAAAGAAAAAATAGGACGAATAATACAATATATATTAAGCCCAATAATAGGAAAGGAACAAGCAGAAATATTATTAAATAAATTGAAAAAGGAGGATAACAATATGGCAGGAATGTTAATAACAAATTTGATGGAAGAAAGAAGAAAGTTAATAGCAGAAAGTGAAAAACGCGGACAAGAACGTGGAATTAAGCTTGGACAAAAGCTTGGAGAAAAACGTGGTGAGAAAAGAGGAGAAAAACTTGGAGAAAAGCGTGGCGAACAAAATAGCAAAACTAAAATAATAAAACAAATGTTAAATCATAACGAAAGTATAAATAAAATAAAACTATATACTAATGCAACGGAGGAAGAAATAGAAGAAATAAGACTACAAGTAGCAAATGAATAGGTGATAAAAATCGTTAATTAAAATTTTAATGAAATTATTAAAAAGTAAATATAGCGATAAAAAATAATAAAAAGTATTGACAGATATTCCTATAATGTATATGATTTCACTGTAATCACTTAATATAAAAAATATAGTAAGTCAAGGAGGTAGTCTTATGAATAAGGTAGATGTTGTTTTAGGAAGTTTTTATGGAGATGAAGGAAAAGGAAAAATTATTGACTATTTATCTCAAAAATCAGACATATCTGTAAGATGCACAGGAGGTAATAATGCAGGACATTCTATAGAAATAGATGGAAAAAAGTTTGCTTTTCATCTTATACCTTCAGGAATATTAAACAAAGGAACATTGGCAGTTATAGGAAATGGAGTTGTAATTGACCCTAAAGTGCTAATAGAAGAAATGGAAAATGTAGAAAATAATGGCTATAGTGTAGAAAATTTGAGAATAAGTGATAGGGCTCATGTTATATTTCCATATCATATAGAAATGGATAGATTACAAGAAGAATTGAGAAAAGATGATAAAATAGGGACTACTTGTAGAGGAATAGGTCCAGTATATTGTGATAAGTACGAAAGATCTGGAATAAGAATGGGTGATTTTGTAAACAAAAAATATGAAAAACAATTAAGAAAAAATGTAGAAAGCAAAAATAAAATATTTGAAATGTATGGGCATAAAACATTAGATGTAGAAGAAATATTAAAAGAATATAATGAGTATGCAGATAAATTAAAAAAATATGTAGTAGATACAGTATATTTGTTACATGATGCTTTGCAATCTGGCAAGAAAATATTGTGTGAAGGAGCACAAGCAACATTACTAGATATTGACTTTGGAAGTTACCCATATGTTACATCATCAAACCCAAGTATTGGTGGAATTTGTACAGGAACTGGAATTGGTGCAAAATATATAGGCGAAGTTTATGGGGTACTAAAAGCATATTCATCAAGAGTAGGAGAAGGTCCTTATTTAACAGAACAAAAAAATGAAATAGGCGATAAAATAAGAGAATTAGGTCATGAATATGGAACAACTACAAAAAGGCCTCGTAGATGTGGCTGGTTAGATTTAGTTGCTTTAAAATATGCTACTGTGCTAAATGGAATAACAGGTTTAGCTATTAACCATGTAGATACAATAGGAAAATTACCAGAAATAAAGCTATGTGTAGGTTATAAAAAGAATGGAAAAGTAAGTATGCAATTTTCAACAGATGCAGACTACCTTGCAGATTGTGAGCCTGTATACGAAACATTTGAAGGAAATTTTGGAGATATAAGTAATGCAAAAACGAGAGATGAATTACCAGAAAAAGCAAAAGCATACTTAAATAGAATAGAAGAAGTTGTGGGTGTTCCTGTTAAATTTATTGGAACAGGTGCTGGGAGAGACTGCATGATAGTATGCTAAAATGAAACATAAATATGGAGGAATACAAAATGAAAGAAATAATAATAGCTTCAGGAAATAAAGGAAAAATAAAAGAAGCACAGGAAATATTAAAACAGTATAAAATAATTCCAATGAAAGAATTAGGAATAGAAGTAGAGGTTGAAGAAGACGCAGATACGTTTGAAGGAAATGCAAAGAAAAAAGCAGAAACTATAGCAAAAGCCATAGGAAAGATGTGTATTGCAGATGATTCAGGAATAGAAATAGATTATTTAAATGGATTTCCAGGAGTTCGCACAAAAAGATGGTTTGATGGAACTGATAGAGAAAGAAATTTGGCTATTATTGAAAAATTAAAAGATGTTCAAAAAGAGAATAGAAAGGTAAAGTTTGTAACAGCAATAGCAATGTCAAATGGAAAAAATACAGTAGCAAAAGTAGAAACAATGCAAGGTTATATAGCACAAAGCCCTAAAGGAGAAAATGGGTTCGGATTTGATGAAATATTTGAACTAGAAAATGGCAAAACTTTAGCAGAATTATCAGATATAGAAAAAAATAAAATTAGTAGTAGAAAGAAAGCTTTAGAGGGCATAAAAAAATATTTAGATGAAAACTTAAATGAACAATGTGATGAGGAAATATAATATATGGTATGGAAAGATAGTATAGAAGTTATATAGAATATATGATATTGAAAGATATATATAGTTAAGAGGTTGAACTGAACTGTTAAATGTTCTATTTCAACCTCTTATAAAATTGTGCAATAAAGAAAACAAAAGTTCTAAATGGCCTATGCCTACCATTTAGTGAAATTACATCATAACAAAACTTTGGTCTTCTCTATGCGAGAAAATTTTTATTCTGTCAACTCCGTGGAAATCGGTATTATATGGAATATTCCATATTTCCAAATACCAATTATGAACATAATGTTTCATACGGACAAACCAAGATGCCTTTTTGCTGTCGATAGTAAGTACGCAACCCTCTTTTAACCATTCAAGTGGAATATAAATATCTTCCTCTTTAGTGGCATTAGAAGGATTATAGACTTTATCATTTATTCGACAGTAGCAGATAGGCTTTACAGCCGTACCACGCTCAACATCTTTTACGAATAGCAGATTAAAATCATTTAAAGAGCTCATTGTAATTAATCCCCCTAAAAAGATTTGGCATAGTAGTTAACGAGTAACAATCATCATCATATCATAAAGTTATGTAAAATGCAATATTTGAATATTAAAAATAGTTGTAATATCACCAACAAAATGATATTATAAAAATGTCTAAATAATAAAGTATTATAAATAGGAGGAATGCAAATGAAAAAAGTATTAAAAATAATAGGAATTATTTTAGTTATATTTATAATAATGGTACTAATATTAATTGGTGTAGATTATTTTAGAGTACGCAATGGTGGAAGGCCGATATTGGAATTTATGAGTCCAACAATAAAGGCTGTTGTAATAGAAGTAGATGAAAAAAGTATGGTTGTAATGGCAACTGAAGGTGAAAGTGGATTATTATTTTCAGGTTTTGGAAAAGATGGAAATATTGGCTTTAAGCAAGGGCAAGAAATATTAATTTATTATGATGGATATATAATAGAAACTTACCCAGGACAAATTTCAAATGTTGAAAAAATAAAAATTCTAAAAGAAGAAAGCGGTGTGGAAATACCTATTGAATATTTGAAATATTGTTATAGTTCAGAATATAATGTTAATGTTACAGTAAATGAATTCACAAATACAGGAATGGAAATTAGTATAGTAGATACGAATGAAATACCTTATGAATATACTGCTAGCTATGAAATAGATAAAAAAGTAAAGAATGAAAATTATACAGGCGAAATTAAAACATCAGGAGAAGCAACAGGAAATTCTATTCCACCAATGTTTTCAACAGGTTCTGAATACATATGGAAACAATTAGATAAAAAAGTAAATATGGAAAGTGAAGATACAGCAGAGCCATTAACATATAATTTACCAAATGAGACAAAAGATGATCATTATACAGTAGTTGGGTGGAAATTTGATTGGACAGAACTATATGGAGAATTGGACGAAGGAGAATATACATTTATGCTACCAACAAAAGATTCACTTTATATAAAAATTAACTTTGAAATAGATAATAAAGGCAAAATTGAATATGAAATAGAAAGTCCAAGAAAAGATGATTCAGATAAGTATACAACTAAAGTTACAGATGATGGAAGCGGAATTATTGTTGTAGAAAATATATTGAAAAACAATGCTAATACTGTAGAAAATAATGTCGTAGATGAAAAATAAAGCTTTGAAATAGGTATTTATAAAATATAGAACAAAAAACTGAACAGTTAGTACAAAAGCAAGTGGTTTGTTGAAAATTGCTTGCTTTTATGCTATCATATTAATGCAAATTAAAAGATAGAAGGGGAAATATCATGAGTTTTATAAATATAAAAATACCAAAAATAAAGTTTAAAAAATTAAAATTAGATAACAACATAATAGATGATTTACAATATATAGACTATGAAAAACTAGAAAGAAAAAATATAAAGCATAGAACTACCCCATATGAAGATATGACAAATTATAAAACAGTAAAGGAGTTCTTTTTAAAGTCTATAAAAGAATATCCTAATAATCCATGTATATTAGAAAAACCAAGCCATAAGGAAGAATACAAAACAATTACATATAAACAATTTGGTGAAGATGTAATTGGACTTGGAACAGCATTAATAGATATATTAAAGCTTAAAGGTAAAAGGGTAATTATAATAGGAGAAACACAATATGAATGGTATATTTCATATATGGCCATGTTATGTGG
>CANQRI010000045.1 GCA_947626235.1 uncultured Clostridia bacterium
AATTTGTAGAAAGAACAGGCTGTGATTCATTAGCAATAGCAATAGGAACAAGCCATGGAGCATATAAATTTAAAGGTGAAGCAAAATTAAGGTTCGATATTCTAGCTAAAGTAAAAGAATTAATACCAAATACTCCAATAGTATTACACGGAGCATCTACAGTAATTCCAGAATTAGTAGAAATGTGTAATAAATATGGTGGAGATATACCAGGGGCAAAGGGAGTTCCAGATGAAATGTTACATGAAGCAAGTATAAGTGGAGTTTCAAAAATAAATGTAGATACAGATTTACGTTTAGCAATGACTGCTCAAATAAGAAAGGTATTTGCAGAAGAACCATCAGTATTTGACCCAAGAAAATATTTAACACCTGCAAGAGATGAAATAAAGAAGACAGTTTCTCATAAGATAAAAGATGTTTTTGGTTCAAGTAATAAAATATAATTAAAAAAAGTGAATTGGAAAATAAAATTTCTAATTCACTTTTTATTTTATGTATGTTGTTCAATATAACGCTCGGAATCTTTTTTCTTCAAATCTTCACGTTTATCATATAGCTTTTTACCTTTGCCAATTCCTAATTCTACTTTAACAAAATTACCCTTAAAATATAAACTAATAGGAACTAATGTATAACCCTTTTGTTTTACAAATCCAATTAATTTAGTAATTTCATGCTTATTAAGCAAAAGTTTTCGGTCACGTAAAGGGTCTTTATTAAAAATATTTCCATGTTCATAAGGGCTAATGTGCATAGAATGAATATATACTTCACCATTTTGAATAGAAGCATAGCTATCTTTTAAATTAGCTTTACCATTTCTAATAGATTTAATTTCTGTACCTGTTAAAACAATGCCAGCTTCAATAGTGTTTATTATGTTATAATTGTGCAATGCAACAGGATTTTTAGCAACTACTTTAATCATATAATAACCTCTTTATTTTAAATTTATAAAACTATTATATCATATAAAATTAAGAAAGAAAATACACTTGCTTAAAGCAAGTGTATTTAAAATTAATATTTATTTTCGTCATCATTATGAGAATTAGAAGAATTTGTACTTCTAATATAAGCCCATATAAGAGCTATTATAGCTATTGCAGCTAATATAACAACAACCCATGTTAATGTATTGCCTGCGCCACCGAAAAAACCATTTTCTGAAGTTCTTGTAGCATCATAGTTACCGCCATTGTCAGTAGTCATTGAACCATTATTTTGCATATTATTTTCATTATTGTTTGTATTATTATTTGCATTGTTAGAGTTAGTATCATTTTCCATAGTGTTTTCAGCACTTCCTGTTATATTTCTAACACCATTTGCTATATTACCAGCTGCATCTTCCATAGCATTTTCTGCTCCACCTACAAAATTTCTTATACCTTCAATAGGATTATCACCAGTTTCATTTGATGCAAAAGTATAAGAAAAAGAAAATATAAGTGTAATAACTAGAAATAAAATACTTGCAAAAAGTTTCTTTTTCATAGTAGCCTCCTTATAAAATTTTTTAATTTTCATTTTGAAAATTAGAATTAATAATATTATTGATAAATAAAAATAAAATATACTTGAAAAAATTTCATACATAAAATATGTAAAAAATAAAAAAATAATATAAAAAATTGTAAAAAAAAAAGACCTCTTAAAATTAAGAGGATTTATTTACTATGAATTCTAATTAAAATAGCAATTCCTAATAAAATTAATACAACGCCAACAACTATTAGTAGTATGTTTATAATGTCGCTTGCAGTTAAATTTACATTTTCTTGAGTAGAAGAAATTGTTGAAGTATGACCAGGAACAGTAGTTGATGTATTAGTTGTAGAATTAGTTATAGTGTTAGATTCTGAATTTGAATATGTATTATTTTGTAAATTCATATTTATATCTGTAGCAAAACAAACAGTAGATGTAAGCACTAAAAAAAGTAATGTTGTTGATATTATTTTTATAAATTTTACCATATAAAAACTTCCTTTCATCTATTTGTAACATCATAATCATATACAAAAAATAAAAAAATGTCTAGTATTTTAAAAAAATATTGCAAATTATTTAATAGATATGATATAAAATTTAAAGGAATAATTTAATCAGAAAGGAAAGATAATTTATGAGTAAAGTAGAAATTTCAAAAGATATATTATACATAGGAGCAAATGATAAGGATATTGACTTTTTTGAAGGGCAATATACTGTACCTAATGGAATAGCATATAATTCTTATTTAATAAAAGACGAGAAAAATGTAGTAATGGATACTATTGATAAACGAAAAGGAGAGGAGTGGAACCAAAAATTAGAAGAAGCATTAAATGGTGAAACTGTGGATTATTTAGTAGTATCTCATTTAGAACCAGACCATGCATATAATATAGAATTTTTGGCTAATAAATTTCCAAATATGAAGATTATAGGAAATGCAAAAACCTTTGCATTTATGCCACAATTTTTTAATATAGAAAATTTGGAAGAAAGAAAAATAGTAGTAAAAGAGGGAGATACTGTAAATATAGGTAAACATACTTTACAATTCTTTATGGCACCAATGGTACATTGGCCAGAAGTAATGGTAACATATGAACAAACAGAGAAAGTATTATTTTCTGCAGATGGGTTTGGAAAGTTTGGAGCATTAGATGTAGATGAAGAATGGGATTGCGAAGCTAGAAGATATTATTTTAATATAGTTGGAAAGTATGGAGTTCAAGTACAAAATTTATTAAAAAAAGCCTCTACATTAGATATAAAAACAATTTGCCCTTTACATGGACCAATTTTAAAAGAAAATTTAGAGCATTATATTAATTTATATGATATTTGGAGTAGTTATAAACCAGAAAATACAAATGGAGTATTTATTGCATGTGCGTCTATTTATGGTAATACTTTAAATGCAGCAAATAAAATGGCTGAAATATTAAAAGAAAATGGAGTAGAAAAAGTAACAGTAACAGATTTAGTAAGAGAGGATATGGCAGAAGCAATAGAAGATGCTTTTAGATATGATAAAATAATTTTAGCTTCATCAACATATAATATGGGAATATTCCCACCAATGCACCAATTGCTAATGCATTTGAAAGGAAAGAATTATCAAAATAGAAAAATTGGAATAATAGAAAATGGAACATGGGCTCCTAATTCAGGAAATTGTATAAAAGAAATATTGAATGAAATGAAAGACATTACAATTATAGAGCCAACTGTTACTATAAGAACTAAAATGAATGAGCAGAATATAGAAGACATGAAAAACTTAGCAAGAGAAATATTAAAATAATTTGAATATATTTTTCATAAAATTATATGGAAAAACTTGACAGTAAAAAAGGATAGAAATATAATACAAATATAAAAAATCAAAGGAGGAAATTTTAATGAAAAAGTATGTATGTGAATTTATTGGAACAGCAGTTTTAGTATTATTTGGTTGTGGAAGTGCTGTTATGTTAGGAGGAATATCTAATGTAGTGGGTATTGCTTTAGCATTTGGTTTATCAATAGTAGCAATGGCATACGTTATTGGAAATATATCAGGTTGCCATTTAAACCCAGCTGTATCTTTAGCGATGTTAATTAATAAAAAAATGAGTGCTAAAGATTTTGCATTTTATGTTGTAGCTCAAGTTTTAGGAGCTATAGCAGGAATAGGTATTCTATATTTAATAATGGCAAATTGCATGAGGATTGATGTTGCAATTGAAGGTTTAGGAGCTAATGGTTTTGGAGATGCATCTCGTATAGATATAAGTGTGTGGGGAGCAATATTAGTTGAAGTTATTCTTACATTTGTATTTGTATATACAGTTTTAGGTGTAACTTCAGATGAAAAGAAAAGTTCTATAGCAGGAATTGTAATAGGTTTAACTTTAGCATTTGTACACATTATGGGAATTCCTTTTACAGGAACATCTGTAAACCCAGCAAGAAGTTTAGCACCAGCATTATTCCAAGGTGGTATAGCACTAGAGCAAGTTTGGGTATTTATAGTTAGCCCATTAATAGGTTCAGCACTAGCAGGATTTACATATAAATATTTAAATAATGGTGAGAAGAAAAAAGAGGCTGAAAAATAATATAAAATATATAGAGTAGAAAGATATATCTTCTACTCTTTTATATTTTTTTATATTAAATGTCGAAAAATGTAGAATTTTGAAGAAGTATTAGATGTGAAAGGTAGTGGTTACTTATGAAGGATATTAAGGTATTTGCATGTCCAACAGCAGAAGAATTTACAAAAGAAATTTGTGAGAATTTAAATTTAGAATTGGGAAAAATTCATTATCAAAAATTTTCAAATGATAATAATTTTTTACAAATTTTAGAAACAGTTAGAGGGCAAGATGTATATGTAGTTCAAACAACAATGCCTCCAGTAAACGAAAGAGTTATGGAGTTGTTAATAACAATAGATGCACTAAAAAGAGCATCAGCGCAAAATATAAATGTTATTCTTCCATACTATATTTATTCAAGGTCAGATAAAAAAGATCAAGCCAGAATTCCAGTTACAGCTAAATTAATGGCACAGTTATTAGAGGCAGCAGGTGCAACTAGAGTTATAACTTGTGATTTGCACAATCCAGCAATACAAGCCTATTTTAATATTAATTGTGACAGATTATCTGCACAAAATTTATTACAAACATATTTTAGAGATAAAAAATTAGAAGATATGGTTATTGTTGCAACTGATGCAGGAAGTTCTAAAAATGCATATAAATATTCTAAATATTTTAATTGCCCTATGGCGCTAATAGATAAAAGAAGAGATGGAAATGATGATAGAGCAATAGCCACTACAGTAATAGGAGATGTAAAAGATAAAAATGCAATTATATTTGATGACGAAGTAGATACAGCAGGTTCTTTAATAGAAACCGCTAAAATACTAGAGCATTTTGGTGCAAAACACATTTATGCAGGTTGCACACATGGAGTTTTGTCTGGACCTGCAATAGAAAGAATAAAAAATTCTCCAATAGAAGAGTTAGTTATAACTAATACAGTACCATTACCTAAAGAAAAACAAATAAGTAAAATTAAAGTTTTATCTATAGCTCCACTTTTTGCTAGTGCAATAAAAAACATTAATGAAAATAAACCTTTAGGGGAATTACTAAAGTGTGAATGAGTTTAGAAAGGAATATGACAATGGAAAATTTGCAAGTTATTGAAAAAGCAATAAGAGAAGCAGGAGGAAACTTATATTTAGTAGGTGGAGCTTTAAGAGACGAATTACTTGGAAAAACAAGCCATGATAAAGACTATTGTATAACAGGTTTAGATGCAAAAGATTTTGAAAAACTATTTCCAGATGCTAAAATAAGAGGAAAGTCATTTGCTGTTTATATTATAGATGGTAATGAATTTGCTATGGCTAGAACAGAATTAAAAAATGGAAAAGGTCATAAAGCATTTGAAATAAAGACTGATAAAAATATAACTATAGACCAAGATTTAGCTCGTAGAGATATTACTATTAATTCAATGGCAAAAGATGTATTAACAAATGAACTTATAGATCCTTTTAATGGAAAATATGATTTAGATAAAAAAATAATAAGAGCAACAACAACACATTTTAAAGAAGATCCATTAAGGGTATATAGAGTTGCAAGATTTTCGGCAAGTTTAGGTTTTACAGTAGAAGAAAATACTTTAAAGATGATGAAAGAATTGAAAAATGAACTAGATACTTTATCAAAAGAAAGGGTTTTTGAAGAATTAAAAAAGGCTTTATTAACACAAACACCATCTATATTTTTTGATGTATTAAAAAAAGCAGATGTTTTAGATATACATTTTAAAGAGATTAATGATTTAATAGGTGCAGAGCAACCTATTAAATATCACCCTGAAGGTGATGCATACAATCACACAATGCTTACATTAGATAAGGTAGCACAGCTAACTACAAATTTTGAAGAAAATAGAAAACTAGAAATACGTTTTTCAGCATTAGTACATGATTTAGGAAAGGGTATAACACCAAAAGAGATGTATCCTCATCATTATGGACATGAACAAAATGGAGCAAAATTAGTAAATATATTTGGCAACCGTATTAAAGTTCCAAATAGATGGATTAGATGCGGAAAAACGGCTTGCCTGGAACACATGAGAGGTGGAATTTTTTACAATATGAAACCTAATAAACAAGTTGAGTTTTTAGAAAGAGTTGATAAATCTATATTAGGTTTGGATGGATTACAGATTATTGTAATAGGTGATAAAACAAGTGGAGAAAGAGGAGATTCATATACTTATTTTGAAAACATAGGAAGAGAATGTTTAAATACAATAAATGGAGAATATATTAAAAATAAATATGGAAAACTAGAAGGCTTGGAAATGAAGCAAAAGTTACATGATGAAAGAATTAAATGGATAAAAGACCACAAGTAAAGCGTGTAGTTTATTATAAAAATCCCTTAAATTATTTTAAGGGATTTATTCATATACATCAAATATGCTTATTTCATCAATTTTAGTTAAATTGTTTTCAATGTAATTAATTACGTTCATAGGAGTTTGCCAATTTTTAGAATAACTATTATTTCGTATTAATAATTTTGTATTAGGTTCAAAACTTTTTATTTCCTCAATAATTCCATCTTCACCTTTACTGCCTAAATTTCCTTTATTAAATAAGTCAAAGTCTTTATTATATTTATTAATAGAAATCATATAAATACTAGCTTCAGCATCTAAAATATAAACTTTATTGCTTTGAGAGAGTATGTATTCATCAATAGTATTAATTTTATTTAGTAATGATTCTGAAATAGGTATTAGTTTATAGTGCTCAATGTTGTGTAATTTACTAGTATCAGTAATGTAAGTTGCAATAGGAGTAAAACTATTTATGAAGTAGTACAACAAGAAAATCAAAATTGTACATTGAGACATTTCTTTTATAAAGTAATATATTTTTTTATTTTTTAATTTTAATAATATAAATTTTATTATAACAAAAGAAAAATAACTAAATAAAATCATAAAAGGAAAAATACCAATTAAAAAATGTATATTGTCTGAAATAGGGAAGGCTACTACTAAAGAAGCAATTCCATAACAATAAAAATTGAAAAGTTTTCTTTCTTTTTTTATCCATAAATAAATGCCAATTACTAAAATGAATATAGGCATAAAAATACTTAATAACTGTATTGCAATATTGCTTGATTCAATTAAGCTTGTATATGGAATTGAATTAGTAAATGTTTTTATTCCTAAAATAGTATAATCAATAAAATCGTAAAGAGCGTTATTTAACAATAAGTAAATAAATAATATAACTATTGGAATAGCAATTCCTAAAATTTTATATAAGGACGTTTTTAAGTATTTTTTGAATTCGTTACCATGTAATAGTAAAACAGGGGAGAAAATTGTTACTAAACTTATAAAAATACCAGTTGTTTGTTTAAATAAAATACAAGTGCCACTTAAAATGCCTATTCCAAAATAAAACCATTTAGAATGTTCAAAATAATTATTATTTTTTTCAAAATGGCAAAGTTCTATATAGATAATAAGTAGTAGGGTACATAATACTGCAAAATTGTAATCTATACAAATATAATCATTTAAAAGTAAAAATATTATAAATGGGCATAATGCTGAATAAAAAGAATTTACTTTTAATTTTTTTAATATTAAATAACTAATGAAAAATATAAAGCTACTAAGTAGTATGGCAAGTAATCTCATTACTATTAATTCATTACCTAAAATTCTTAAAAAAATGCCACAAATAAAAGGTAACAGAGGAGTAGGTACCATATTAAAATCTCTGTATGGTACAAGGTTATCTGCTACATTTTTTGCAAAACTATAATTCCAAACTTCATCTAAATCATTAAGAGGTTTAGGCAAAATAATTGAAGAAACTATAATAAGAATGGCAACAAAAAATAAAATATTTTTATAGTATTGTTTTATCCAAATTTTCATTTTTACTGTTATTCCTTTCTACGGCATAAAGTAAATTTAATCTATATTTATGGTTTTATCTATAATATATGAAGGTCTTCCTTTAACTTCATCGTAAATTCTAGCAATGTACTCACTAATCATCCAAAGTGAAATTAAAATAGCACCAGCTAAAAAAGTAATAGTTACCATTAAAGAGGTCCAACCAGCAGTTAAATTATTCCATTTGAATATATAAGATAAAATTGAATATATTAAAATGACAAAAGATGCGATAACTGATATTATACCTAGGCCACCAACAATTTTTAAAGGCTTTGTAGAAAAGCTAATGATTCCATCAGAAGCAAGTTTTAGCATCTTTTTTAAAGGGTATTTTGTTTTGCCTGCGAAACGTTCTTTTCGTTCATATTCAAAAGGAGTTTGATTAAAACCGACCCAACTAAAAAGCCCTCTTAAAAATTTATTATGTTCAGGAAGTGAGTTTATAACATCAACTACTTTTTTATCTACTAATCTAAAATCTCCAGTATTTTTAGGAATTTCAACATCTGATAAATTATTTAACATATTATAAAACATTTTTGCGGTTAATAATTTAAATTTAGACTCACCTTTTCTTGATTTTCTTTTTCCATAAATTACTTCATAGCCTTGTCCGCCATAATTCTAACATTTCTGGAATTAATTCAGGAGGATCTTGTAAGTCTGCATCTATTATTACAATAGCATCTCCAGTAACATATTTTAACCCAGCAGTTACAGCACATTGATGACCAAAATTTCTAGAAAAAGATATTACTTTTACATTTTTATCTGATTTTGCTATTTTTTCTAAAATATTTAATGTTTTATCTTTACTTCCATCGTTTACAAATATAATTTCATATTCATAGTTTGAAAGAGAAGATAATACTTTTTTTAACCTATTATAACATTCATTTGCAACTTCTTCTTCATAGTACATTGGAACTACTACAGATACTTTTTTCAAAATAAATCATCCTTCCTTTTGAATCAATTAATTAACTGAATTTTATATTAAAAGCCTGTAATTGTCAATGAAAATCAAGTTTATTTTTATGTAATATGGCTAAAATTAGATATATGAAAGAAATAGTATTTTCAGGTTTAAATATTAAATTAAATATAAATAGTGTAGCAATAAATATTTTCGGTATAAACATTTATTGGTATGCTATTTTTATAGTGATGGCTTTTATAATAGCAATTTTTCTTTGTAAAAAGGATAAGCGTAATTATAATATTAGTTTTGAAAACATATTACAATTGGCTATAACAATGATTCCTGTTTCTATTATTTGTGCTAGATTATATTTCGTATTGTTTAAAATGAATGAATATATGCAAAATCCAATAGAAATATTAAATATTAGAAATGGTGGTCTTGCTATATATGGAGGTATAATTGGTGCTATTATTACAATTATAATCTTTTGCAAAATAAAGAAAATAAATATATTAGATATGCTAGATTATATAGTTGTATATTTACCACTACGGGCAGGCTATAGGAAGATGGGGAAATTTTTTTAACGCAGAAGCACATGGAATAGAAACTAAAAGTATATTTAGAATGGGAATTGTAGAAAACGGTATATATAAGGAAGTTCACCCTACATTTTTATATGAGTCAATAGTTTGTTTATGCATATTTATACTTTTATATTTTATAAAGAATAAAAGAGAATATAAAGGACAGCTAACCTATATTTATTTAGTTTTATATGGTTTTGCACGAGCAATTATTGAAGGTTTTAGAACTGATAGTTTAATGTTAGGAGATTTTAGAATATCGCAAATATTGTCTATTGTAATTTGTATAGTTTTTAGTGCAGTATTAATTTATAAAAAATTAGTAGATATAAGGAATTGACAAAGATATATCAAAATGATTAAATATGAGATAAGGAGGAGATTTTATGGATAAAAATAAATCAAATTTCAAAATAGTTAAAGATGGAACAAAAGAGCAGTATAAATATCACTTGTTTTCAGCAAATTTTGAAACTTATAATTTCGAAAGTTTGAAAAAAGAAAATGAGAGTGAACAAAATAAAGATAAAGGAATTTTATGGAGTTATCCAAGCAACATAAAAGTGGAAAAAGGCGATATAGTATACATATATTACAATAATCTTCCAGATAGAATTAACAGAATTTTGCTTAAATGTAAAGTTATAGATGCATTTAAAAAAGGTGAAAATGAAGAATGTTTTTATTATGATACAGAATATTGTAATACAGAAGAAAATGGAAATCTTTTAGATGACAACTCAAAATGTAAAAAACCAGCTATGCTATTAAGCTTTGAAACTGCATTATGTGTGGAAATTGGAAAAGAAAAATTTTCAGAAAAAAGATTACGTGAGAACTATGGAATAAATAATTTCCAAGGGAGACAACATATAAAAGAAGATTTACTACAAGAGAAAATAGAAAATGGTGAACAAGACTACTACCAGAAAAAGCTTATAGATGATTTAGAAAAAGAAACCAAAAATAAGACTATTAAACTTGAAGAATTAATAAAATATATGAATAAAATTTCGCAGTGTGCTTTACAAAAATCTCCAAAATTTAGACACGAAAATCATACAACATTTGTAAAAGAAAATGGATTAAATTATTATGAACAACATCATTTAATACAACAGTTTAATGGAAGGCAAAATGAAGAATTAAAAAGTATAATAGATAATGAAATGAATATAATAAACTTATGTCCAAATTGCCATAGAAGAATACATAATGGGAAAAAAGAAGATAGAGAAAAAATGGTTATTGAATTATATAATCAGATTAAGCAAGAAAATAAAGATTTTGATGACCTGCTATCACAAATTCCAGAAGTAAAATATGGTAAGAAAACTGCAGAAAATTGGCTATTAGCGCAATACAGATTAGAAAAACAGGATAAAGATATATAACGAAACATTTCATGACCATTGATGTTGACTATTGAAAAAAATTAGTTTATACTGAAATAGAATTAAATAAAAACCTTATAAAGAGCGTACGAGTGACTAGCATGTTGACTACGCAGCAACCTATTTAATTAGGTGCTAAAGCTAGAACGATAAGGATAACTTAAACATTTAAGAAAGTTATCTTAAATGTTTTTTATTTTTTACTTGTTCCTCTTTATAAGAAAAATTTAAAGGAGGAATTGTTAAATGGGAAAAAACGAAAAATACCTATTAGATAATGTAAACTTTGAAATCCCAATATCTTTTTGGGTGATGTACCTAGATAATTTTTTAGGGAACGAGAAAGCTGACGAATTTTATGAATATCTTATAAATGCACGAGATATTAGAAGAAAAAATGATATTAGAAATTTAATTTCTACTATTGGATTTTCAATTTATGATTTTTCACCTAATGAACAACTGGCGTTTATTAGTATTTTTAAGCCCATTGATACTGAAAGTAAGCTAGTAGCAAATATGGAAAACGGTGTTAATAGTGTATTTAAATATTATAAGAAGAAGAACCTAAAAATATTACAAAATATCAAAAAAATGGGCTATTCATGTGAACACGCAAAATTTAATTGGAAGGATAAAAGACTTAAAGATACATATCAAAGAGAATATATTTTTATTATTTTTAGTGAACAAGATAATTGTGAGCAATTTCAAAAAAATATAATAGAACTTGCAAAAAAATATAATATTGAAGAAGTTTTAATAACAGATAATATGAAAGATAGGTCTCCAAAAATGCAGATAAAATCTAGCATTATTGATGTAAATACAGGTAAAGTAAAAGAAAATATTGAAGATACAACAATAGATACAGTAGAAAAATATTTATCAAATATAAGTGGGACAAAAGTGTTAGTCAATATTCCTTATGAAAAAAATAAAACTGTTATAAATAAAGAAGTAGATTATCTTACTATGAAATATTATTATAGCCAACGTAAGCAGGATAAAGTTAAAAATAAAGGACCATATAGCTTTATGAGTGGGACATTAAAAAGTGCATTACTTAATAACTTTAAAAGAAAAGATTACAATGATTAGAAATACAGCCGATTAAGAAAAGTTTTCATCATAAAATTTGACATGTGAAATGGAATAATATTATGAATAGTAAGTATTGCCATAAGTTGAAAAAAACTGCAGAAAATGTTATAATAATAGTAGATTT
>CANQRI010000046.1 GCA_947626235.1 uncultured Clostridia bacterium
CCTGCAAAAACTACTTTTTCTCCTATTTCTCTTTTGGGTACTTTTATCATTACATATCTATCTTTATAAAATCCTCTTGCATAAGAAATAGACACGTTTGCGTTGCTCGAAAGTGAAATGCAATTCGTGTCTTTTCTATAATGTATTTTTATATGGTCATATACTTCTTCTAAACTTATTTCAGAGTATTTGCTATATTTGGGTTCTCCCTTTTCATCATCTTGCTCATATCTTTCTCTGTCTGTTCTTATTCTTTCTAAATTTCCAGAAGTACTTTCTTCTAATTCTTTATTATCTGCCATATTAAGAGCACGAAAAAAATAATAATTTTCTTCGTCTTCTATTATATTAAATTTGTTTATATTAAATAAGTTATTCATTTGTACTTCCTTTGTTTTATACTCTATTTATATAAGATTTTATCATATTTTAAAAAATTTTGTAATAATTTTTTATTTATCTTGTTAGTATTATTTATTTACTTTTTACCAGTTCTGTAAATTCCTCACCTGTAATTGTTCCTTTTTCCATTAGTGTAGCAAGTACTTTGTCAAACATTTCTCTATTTGTTTGTAGAACTTTTTTTACATTTTCATAACATGAATCTAAAGTTTGTTTTTTCTCTATATCTAATCTTTGTTGCATTTCTAAACTTGGTTTTATATTTTTTGCACTAATCAATCCCAATGTTTCAGACATTCCATAATCATTAAATAAACTTGTAATTTTATTTGCAACCTTTTCTAAATCATTCCAACAGCCTGATGATACTTTATCTTTTCCTAAAAATATTTCCTCTGCTGCTCTACCAGCTAATAATTCTTCTATATCATCTAAATGATCACGTTTTGTCCAAATAACTTTTGATTTAGGTACAGTATGAAGAACATATCCTAAAGCACCTGTTCCTTCTGGAATAACTGTAATAGTTTTTAAGTTTGTTTCTCCTTGATAAATATAATGAATTATAGCATGTCCTAATTCATGTATTGCTATTTTTCTTCTTGTTTCTTTATCTATATCTGCTGGAATAACAAGATTTTCTTCATTACTGAATGTTTTTTCTACCATCTCTTTTATTGATGGAATATCTTCAGGCATTATTTTATTGATATTTTCTTCTAAGTTTTCATTCATAGAGTGCTTTACTAATATTTCTTGTAGTAATTTATCTACAAATCTTCCATTTCCAAAATTTTCGACACTACTAAAATATTTAAGAATTTCCATTATTTTTTCTTTGACATTCGCATTGATTTCTAAAGAATACTTTTTACATTTTATCTCTAAAATTTTATATAATTCTTCATCATTATAATTTTCAAATTCAAAGGTATATCCTATTCTTGAAGCAATTCCTGAATTTGAATTTACGAAATCTTTCATTTCTTTAGTATATCCAGCAAAAATAACAACTAATTCATCTTTATGATCTTCCATTGCTTTTATCAAAGTACTAATTGCTTCGTGCCCATAATCTTTTGTATTATTTTTTGGTGTTAAACTATATGCTTCATCAATAAATAACACTCCTCCTAATGCACTTTCTATTACTTTTTCAGTTTTTGGTGCTGTTTCTCCTATGTATTCTCCAACTAAATCTTTTCTTTCAACTTCAACTAATTTGTTTATTCTAATGCAGCCAATATTATACAACATTTCTGTAACTTTTCTTGCCATTGTTGTCTTTCCAGTACCTGCATCTCCATTAAATAACATGTGTAGTCTCATTTCAGGTAAACTATTTTCGGCTGTTTTAGATAATTTATTTCTAAATTGCGCATATTTTCCCAAAGCAATAATTTCCTTTTTTACATTTTCCATTCCAACTATTTCATCAAATAATTCGCTAATTTTGTCTGGATTTCTTTCTCCTGATGATTGTGTTAATATTTCCTCTATTGTTGGAATGCTTTTTTCTGTAAGTTTTAAAATGTCTTTGTCTTTCAAATTTAAAGTGGCTTGCTTTGTTAATGTTTTTTGTAAAATATTATCTATATATCTACCATTACCAAAGTTTTTTCTATTTCTTCCAAAATTTATAATTTCTCTTAATTTTTTCTCTGCCCCTTCGTCTATTGTAAATCCTATCTTGTCAGCCTTTAGTTTAAATATTTCATATAATTCGTCTTCTGTGTAGTCTGCAAATTCAAATGTATACCCTATCCTTGATTGTATTCCTGAGTTTGCTCTAATAAATTCCTGCATTTCTTTTGAATAACCTGCAAAAATAACTACTAAATTGTCTTTATTATCTTCCATTGCTTTTATTAATGTACTTATTACTTCTGAACCTGTTGAACCTTGTGATTGTGCTAATGAATATGCCTCGTCAACAAACAATACCCCTCCTAACGCAGAATTAATTACTCTACCTGTTTTTAATGGGGTTTGTCCTGAAAATGGCGCTATTAAATCTTTTGATTCAACTTCAATGCATTTATTTTCTTTTATATATCCTAAATCAAATAAAGTTTTAGCAACCATTCTTGCAACAGTTGTTTTACCTGTTCCTGGATTACCAAGAAACATCATATGTAAATTAAAGTTAGGAATTGATTTTCCTTGTTCTTCAAGTTTTTTTTGCAATTTCAAGAAGTTGTTTAATTCTGTTAATTGCTGTTTTATATTATTCATTCCAATTAATTCTTTAAACATATCTTCTAAAGTTGATCCATCATATCTTTCTTTTGGCAATATGATTTCATTTTTTCTTGAAACATAACCAGCTAAAAATATACTTAAATCTCTGTTTTTGAAAGGAAAATATTTTCTATTTCTATCTAAATATTCTAAAAATATTTTTCTTTTTTCATCATCAATAAATTTTTTATGATATTCTGGTAGGTTTTTTTCAAAAATGTTTAGTATTTTTTCATCTTCAAAGTCTTTAAAATATACAGCTGTATCAAATATGTATGGTAATTTAGAATTAGTAGCTAAAAATTTCTTGAATTCTAGTGGTGTACTGTTTATTATTATATATTTCCCTTTTGAATTGTTAATTAAAGTTTGTATTCTAAATTTATTCATTCTTCTTTCAGATGATGCAGAACCCGAAAAATCATCATTGTTTTCAAAATTTTCTAAATAATCTTGCAATCCTATAATTGAATATAAAATATCATCTTCAAATACAACATTTGTATTAAGATTAACATATTGAACTTTACTTGTGCTTATTTTTCCTATTCTATATAAATAATTGGCAACATCATCTATAACTTTTTCTTTATCTGTTCCTTCTTCTCCTATAAATGCACATCTTAATCCTTTTATGCTAGGAATTGCTAGTGTACTTAATATTTCTTCTATATCCTTATCAAATTCTATCTTTTTTAATTCATTATAGTTTCTACTATAAATGTCATTTTCAGTTGCATCTTCTGTAAATTCTTCGATTTCTTGTTTCTCGCTATCATTCCTATATTTTTTATAATACATATATCCTGCAACTAAAATAGGACAGCTAGGCATTTGACAAAAATTTACCTTTGATTCATCTCTACCTTTACATAAGCAATTTAAGCTACCTTTTGGACTTATTCTAAAAACACAAGAATATATATCTTCATTTACAATTCCTTTAGATAAACTTTCAATTAAACCATTTTTTCTACATACTCCTGTGTGTAATATTTTTATATTGCCTTCTTCTAATTTTTTTTCAACTTTAATTTGATTTAGCTCTAGCAACTTTTGGGCCATTGCCAAAACATTAGGTGTTATTTTATCAAAATCCTTACCTTCCCATTCAAACTCAAAATCTATCAAATTTTTCTCTAGTTCATTATTATTTTCCATTTGTAGCTCCTTTTATAATATTTTTTACTGATATTACTCCTGAAAGTCCACAATATTTTTCATTAATACCTTTATCTGTTAATTTTTCATTATTCTTATCTGTTTTTTCTTTATTAGTTAAACTATCTTCAATAACGCTAAACAATTCTTCTTTAAATTTTTTATAAAAATCATTTAATTCCTTGTTTTCAAATCTATTGCATACCGCAAATTTTAATAGATTTATACTTCCACTACATTCATCATCATAAGTACCAATTATTATTTCTCCTGTAGGAAATTCTCCTTCCTCATCTTCCTGTCTTTTTGAAAAATCATAAAGTTCATTTTTATATTTTATAATTATTTCTTTTATTTTTGTTATTATTTGATTATCTTCTATTAATTTATTTTTTCCTAACCATTCAACTTCCATCTTATTGTCATATAAAGAAAAAGCTTTATAGTCTTCATTTGTATCTGTTGGAGCAATTGAACCTTCTCCTATCCAAATATTAAATTCAGAATTAATATTCAACCTATTTATTGCTTTTTTGTATGCTTCACCTAAATTTACTGACTCTGTGATTTTTTTATCAATTCCTATTAAAATAGATTTTATATTATTCATTTCTTCTTCAAAGAAATTGTCAGCTTCTTTTTTGTCACAGTCATCAATGAAATCAATAATTTCAAAATAAGCATCTAGATAATTTTCTCGTTGAAAATTAAGAAGTGCATTTTGCCATTTTTCTTCTTGTTTTTGGCTTAAAGCATCAGGCTTATTTTCAATTACAGTATTTTCTATAAAAATATTTTCTTTCAAAGCTTCTATATTTTGATGTATAAAATAATATTGTTCATCTATATCATAATCTTTTATATCTTTTGGTAATTGCATTATTTCTAAAAAAGTTTCTCTATTTGATTTATCTATAATTTCCATAAATTTTGCTCCTATCTATAAAATATATTTTTTAACCTTTATAATTTGGATTTGTACTTTTTATTTCTGCATTACAATTAGGACATTTGCAGTAAAAAGTTTTTTCACTTGCTGGAACATTCCAATTTAATTTAAACTCATGATTACAAACGTTACATTTTACTATTATTGGCTTTTTTATAGTTTTTTCTTCTTCCCATTTTAAAGTTTCAAATGCTTGATTTATTATTTCTTCTTTATTTTCTGTTGTTCTTCCGGAAATTGTTATCCTACAACCATTTACATAGCCTATTTTATATATTTTAGTTATAGTTCTTTTAGGTGTTCTTAATACATATACTTCTATTGGATAATTCCCGATTTTTTCCTTTCTATATGCTATTTCTTCCATTTTTGTATCAGCTTTATTTTTTTCAATCCATTTTTTAGCATCTTTTTCAAAATTTTCTTCTGAATCACATTTTGATATCATTACACGAATCTTTTGTATGTTATCTTTTTTTAACTCAAATATATTGTTGTTAAATTTACTATATTCTCCCATATTTTCTGGAAAATAAAATTTAAAAGTAGGTAGCCCTTTTATTGGTTGTGAGTATTCTTTTATTTTTACATTTTGATTATTTTCATTTTCACCTTTTAAAGAAAATATCATCTGATTTTTTAAACTGTTATTTTCGCTTTCCATTAATTTTTCAAGAGGTATACTATTCGGAACTTCCCATGATACATTTAATAAATATCCATTTACTACTAAATAGTTTTGTGATATTCTAATTTGCTTTTCTTTTGCTTGTACTAAAGCATATACCTGATTAATATTTTTTTGTCCCCTTGTTGCATATACTTCTTCTATATTTATTCCCTCTTTTTCCATATTTTCAATATTAAGTTTACATGCTTCATCTAATTGATTTGATTCACATTTTCCATCACATACTATGCTTATATTTTCATTTTTAGGAGTTCTAAATAGAAAAATAGTATTATCACTAATTCCATTTTTACTATATTCTTCTTTATTTACTGTTTTCCATATTTCTGGTATTTTTACAGTTATTCCTGTTTTTTCATCTTTCAATTCAACATATAGCATAAATCTTTTATCAAGAGTAATATCGTATAATGCCCTATATAAATAATTGGCTAACTGAATTTCATTTTCTTTTAATAATTGTTGCGAATCTTCGTAAATTATTTGTGTTATTTCATTGTTTACTCCAAATGGAATATTATATTCCTTAAAAAGTTTAATTATTTCATCTTGTGTTGAAAGTCTTGGCTCCCTATTTTCTTGTTGTGCTATATACATTAATTCATTTTTAGCCAATTTGGTGTCCATAAATACTATACTTTGTGTGTATAAAGCATTTGCTAAATCATAGATTCTTTTTTCTGAATAATACCAACCTAATTCTCTAAAATATTTAGACATAAATGTACTATCATATATATATTGATATGCTTTTTCTATTTCTATTCTATATCTTTCATATTCTTTCATTTCTCTATAAGCATCTGCTTTTTCCATTCTAATTCTTGGGCTTATTGGATTCCATTCAATAGCTTTATCAAGATATTGTACTGCTTTACCATAATTTTTTGTTTCATAATTTATATATCCTAACAAAAAATATGCATCAGCAATATTATTTGCTGGTGGTAAAATTTTTTTACTTGGTTGAAATTTTCTCCAATATATTAATGTTTCAATATAATTGTAGAACGAAAAATGCAAATCTTCTTCGTCTTCTACTTTTTTAAATTCTTCTTCATTAATTATATTTAATAAGTCTTGTTCTGCTGATTCAAATTCTTTATTTTTAATCTTTTCCTCTATTTTTGAAATTTTTTCTTGATAATTCATGTTTTTCCTCCAATAAATAATTTTTTCTTTTGTTTTTATTCTAGCATAATGCTAAATAAAATACAATAATACAATTTTTACATTTTAAACAATTTTTGACTTTATAAATTTTTTGTAACATACTATATTTAATTTAATTTAATTTTTAGTATAAAAATAGAAGGCACACATCTAATTGTATCCTTCTATTTTATATTGATTTTTAGAACATATCCTTCCAACTTTTCAAATTATTTACATATTTATAGTAAATTTCTGAATATTTATTTTTATCTTTAACATTTTGTCTTGTATATAATTTTTCATCTTCACTTAAATTTTTATATTCTTGTCTTGTTATTTCTAGTTTTCTTGTTTGAACTGCAAAATATGTTTGTGCTAATGCAATTGCTTTTTTTCTACTATCGCCATTTTGTGCAACTAAGTAACAAGCATATCTCGTTAATTTCATATCATCTATTGTTCTTTCTGCATTTTTAGGCAATTTTATCGTTTTGCCGATGTCGGCAAAATGTTCAAATATAGTATTATTGCTATTTTCGCAAGATTTCTTTGCTTTATCTATAACTTTAATAAAATTTCCCCACTTACTATATTCTCTTTTAAATTTCAAACTATTATATCTATTCTCTTTTTTGCAACCATTATAGATGTTATCGTGCCACTTTCTAAATCTGCGCATACATCTTGTACGTATCCTAGTCGTTTTCCATTATTTATATTAATAACTTCTTTATGTTTAAAATCTAAACCTTTATCTTGCATTTTAAACCTATGCGGATTCATATCCCCAACACTTTTCCTCCTACATTTATTATTTAATATATAATATTCAATATTGTAATTATTATTTCTTATTTTTATAAAAACTTTCAATTAAAAAAGGACAAACCTATGAGTATTAAGGTCTATCCTTATTTTTTATTTATATATTCTTTTTATATGTCCTATTGCACTTTTTTCTAGTCTTGATACTTGTGCTTGAGAAATTCCTATCTCCTCTGCTACCTCTACTTGGGTTCTTCCTTCAAAAAATCTTTTGTTTACTATCATTTTCTCTTTTTCATTTAGCTTTTTCATTGCTTCTAATATAGTTATATTTTCTGCCCATGTGTCATCTGTATTTTTAGTGTCACTTACCTGATCCATTATATATATGTTTTCTGTTCCGTCTCCATATACTGGCTCTTGAAGCGATAATGGCTCTTGTATTGCGTCTAAACTAAATACTATTTCTTCTTTATCTACACCTAACTCCTTTGCTATTTCTTCAACGGTAGGTTCTTTTTGATTTTCTTTTATCATTTTTTCTTTTACCCCTAGTGCTTTATACGCTAAGTCTCTTACTGATCTACTTACTCTTATTGGATTGTTGTCTCTTAAATATCTTCTTATTTCACCAACTATCATTGGAACTGCATACGTTGAAAATTGTACATTTTGACTTAAATCAAAATTGTCCATTGCTTTTATTAAGCCTATACACCCTACTTGAAATAAATCATCTAAATTTTCACCTCTACCATAAAACCTTTTTATAACACTTAACACCAACCTTAAATTTCCATTTATAAATATATCTCTTGCTTCTTTGTCTCCATTTTTTATTTTTTCGAATAATTCTTTCTTTTCTTCAGCTGATAATACAGGTATTTTTGAGGTATCAACTCCACATATTTCTACCTTATTTCCCATACTTAACTCCTTTTTGCATTATTTTTAAAATATGTGCTATGTTTTTATTTCTAAACATGCACTTTTTAAAAATCTTTTACTTACAGTATTTCCAGCTGTGTTTTTTATATTCAAATATCTTTCAATAAAATTTGTTTAAATCATACTATTTTTACTACATAAAAGGACAAACATTGGCACTCTCTTTCGAGTATCAACGTCTGTCCCTAAATTCCGGAATTTTAGAACCGTCCCTCTTATTTCTTTTTTCTTTCTTTTTTTAGTTTCCTAAAAAATTTCTTTACATTTTCTTCTTCTGATTTATTTGCATTTTGCAAACTTCTTGCGTAAATAAGTTCTACTGTTTTGTCGTCTACCATGTTTTCTACAATTGCTTTTTTTAGCAGTTCGTCAATTACCCTCATGGGGATTTTGTACATTACTGAAAATTGCCGTTTAGATATTTGTGGACAACAGGCAAATTTTCCAACAAAGTCCCTTATTCTTTCGTCTGAAAAGGCTAATACTTTGGCTCGCACAAGTACTTCGTCTAATACCATTGTTGATATACCTTGTATCTGCGCTATTTCTTCTTTTGACATATCATCTGAAGCATTTTCATAATCTTCTGCTATGCTTTTTACAGTTTCGGCCGACAAAGACCCTGCTATATACTTGTTTCTTTTCTTTTTTATTTCATTCCAATGTAAATAGCTGGTAACAGGAAAGTTCCCATTTGCATGGCATCGCTGATTTCCAGATGCTTTTAGTGCAATATTGTTTACATCTTCTTCTGAAATTAAGTTTCTTACGGTTGCATATTCAAGCATTTTGTAAAAACAATCTTTACTAATATTATACTGCTCTGAAAAATAGGTGCGTGCGAATTGTGCTTCTGATTTTGAATATTCTATTGCTATTTTTTTTGCCATTGATTCTAACTCTTCTTGAGTTTTGGTACGCTCTAATTCAGTAAAACTCCGCTTTTTCATGTTTTCCCTCCTTTAATTAAAGATTTGGTTTACTTTTCGATTTTATTATGTGCTCATAATACCATGTTTTTCACAATTTGTCTATATTTTTTATTATTTAATGGCAGTATAAAAATTGTCTGTCCCTAAATTCCGGAATTTTAGAACTGTCCCCCTTATTTCACCCGGTTTTACTCATTATTTCTTTTTTCATTTTACCTATTATTTTCTTTTCTAACCTCGAAATATAACTTTGAGAAATTCCTAGTATGTCTGCTACTTCTTTTTGTGTTTTCTCATTTCCGTTAATAAATCCAAACCTTAACTCCATTATATTTCTTTCCCTTTTATTTAATTTTTCAATTGAAGCTTTTAATAATTTTTTATCTACTTCATCTTCTATTCTTCGTGAGGTTATATCTGGGTCTGTTCCTAATATATCTGAAAGTAATAGTTCGTTTCCGTCTCCATCTTGATTTAATGGCTCATCTATTGATATTTCTCCTTTTAATTTATTGCTTCTTCGTAAATACATAAGTATTTCATTTTCTATGCATCTTGAAGCATATGTAGCAAGTTTTATTTTTTTATTTACATTGAATGTGTTTACTCCTTTCATCAGACCTATTGTTCCTATTGAAACTAGGTCTTCTAAGCCTACTCCTGTATTTTCAAATTTTTTTGCTATGTATACGACTAATCTTAAATTTCTTTCTACTAGTTTCTGCCTAACTTCTAAATCGCCATTTTCTAATTTATTTACTAATTCTTCTTCTTCCTCTGGTGATAGTGGAGGAGGCAATGTTTGACTTCCTCCTATGTAATATATTGGCATCTCTTCTATTTCATCATCAATCATCAACTTGGCATAGATTGTGTTTATACTACAAGCTAACTTTTGTAATAGGTTCATTTTCTTCACTCCTTTCCAATATGTCTAAACCTAACAAAGCTGAGTATGTGCCTTTTTTGCTTAACTTTTTATCATATATTCCTATTATTACATTTTTTACAATTTCTTCATTTTCATAAATTTCTATTATAACTTTTTCTGCTTTAAAGCCTAATATCATACCATTTTCTTTTCCTAATGATGTAAATGGTATAACTCTAAATTTTGACATATATTCTATATTTTCTTCTTCATAAAATTCTTGACCTACATCACCTCCTATAATTTGATTTAAATTATTTAATATTTTATTTGGTACTATTCCATATAAAATTTCTTTTTCTACCACTATAACTGGCATAGCCGTAATTGGATCTTTTAGCATATTTCCTGTGTCTAACATTGCTACTGTTTCTATATTTTGATTATTTATATTTATTTTTATTTTACAAAACATGTCCTTTTTACTTAATTTTGATTTGACTATTCGAAATGCTATAACTGTTAATGTAAAACCTACTATGGCTCCTAGTAGTGCTATTTTTATTGGATATGTTCCGGTGTACACCCCATCTTTTACTAGTATGTCTTGTGGTCTTATAAAATATAGTAGTGCAAATGCACAACCTCCAAAGATAAATGAGGTTAAGTAAAACATTATTAATTGTTTCATTAATTTTTTTAAGTTTTTTGGTTTGTATGCTATATATACCATTGTTATTGAAAGTATTATTTTCATTGTTATTGTGGAATACATTTCTAATATTTGCATGTATGCTAATATTGCATACATTGCTCCTAAAAATGCTGATATTATTTCTCTTATATGGCTTTGTTTTATTTTTAATATGTATCCTGTTGCAAATAATATTATATAGTTCATACATAAATTTTCTAATAATACAATATCTAAATATACTGTCATAATTCTTCCTTTTACGTTTTTGATTTTATTCTGCAGTATTACTACTCATTTTAAGTAGTATTGTTATTTGCTTTTTAGTACCTATTATTTTATACTGTTATGTTTTAATTTTGTGTCGTTTCTTGGACACGAAAAAAAGAAATAATCTACTTTTTTAGATTATTTCTTTTGGGTTTATATATATGTACTGATTATTCTTGTTTTTATGATTTTTTTCTTGTTTTATTTTTTCTTTCTTAAAAATGATGGTATGTCTAAATCGTTTGAAGAATTTGAATTTTCTACTGGAGCTGGAATTGAGTTTATTTTGCTTCCCCAGGCTTTATCTACTATGCTTGATACATCATTTGATGTTGTTGCTGATGATGGGTCTTTTTCAAAACCTGTTGCTATTACTGTAATAACTAAGTCTTCGTCTAAGTTTTCATCTACAACTGCACCAAATATTATGTTTGCTTCTGGGTCTACACTTCTTTGTACAAGCTCTGCTGCTGTGTTTACTTCGTGTAATCCTAAGTTTCTTCCTCCTGTGATGTTTATAATTACTCCTCTTGCTCCTTCTATTGATGTTTCTAGTAATGGACTTTGTATAGCTTGCTTTGCTGCATCTTCTGCTCTGTTTTCACCAGATGCTCTACCTATTCCCATGTGAGCCATACCTGTGTTTAACATTATTGTTTTAACATCTGCAAAGTCTAAGTTTACTAAACCTGGAATTGCAATTAAGTCTGATATACCTTGAACAC
>CANQRI010000047.1 GCA_947626235.1 uncultured Clostridia bacterium
GTTGAAGCCGATTTGAAACCAGAAATAATACAAGAAGATGAATATTGTAATATTATTGCAACAAAACCTGGAATAATTGTAAAAGTTAATGCCTTAAATGGTACACCCGTAGTAAAAGAAGGAGATGTAATAAATGAGGGGGCTATACTAATAGCAGGTTGGCTAGAAGGCAAATATACAGGAACTAGATATGTGCATGCAAATGGCGTAGTTCAGGCAAAAGTTTGGTATAGTCAAACTGAAAAAGTAGAGCTAAAAGAGCTAAAAAATGTACGTACAGAAAGGCTTGAAAATAAATATTCCGTAAAATTAAATAATTTTCAAATAAATTTTTATAAAACTCTTTCAAAATTTGAAAAATATGATACAATAATACAAAATAAAAAATTAAAATTATTTTCTGATTTTTATTTGCCTATAGAAATCATAAAAACAACTAATTATGAGCTAGAACAAAAGGAAGAAGAACATACGAAGGAAGAAGCAAAAAATATAGCAGTAGAAAGAGCAAAAGAAATTTTAGATAAGCAAGTGGAAAATAAAGAAAATATATTAAACACATATATAAATTATAAGGAAACTGATACCGAGGCAGAGGCACAAGTTATATATGAAGTTCTTGAAGATATAGGGACAAAAGATAAAATAGTATTTTGAAAGGAATGATATTATGGAAGAAAGAAGTCTCAAAATATATGCAGATAAAACTTTTTTTACAAAAATAACAAATACTATAACAAAAATGTTAATTCCAACTAAAATAGGAATTAATGGAATGCTTATTTCAATGAAAAGAAATAATGTAATGAAAGCATTTGAAAATTATGAAAGTGCAGACCAAGAAAGAGAAGATAGAAAAGCTATTTTATCTAAAAAATATGAAGATGCATATAGCTTATATTTAGAAGCAATAGATAAATATATAATGGATTCGATATATAAAAAAGTAAAGAACGATACTGCAACTGACTTTGAAAAGCAAGCTTTATCTAAATATTACGAAGTAATCCATATAAAAGAAGCAGAATATCTTGAATATAAATATGCTAAACAAAAATATTTGTTAAATTTAGACTATGAAACAGTAAAAGAATTAGGTAAGGTAAAATTAGCAGAAAAATATAATGAATTCTATTTATCTAAAGTAGATACATTATATAAAGGCATATTAAAGCATTTCTCAATAAAATTAGCAGATAATTTAACATATCAAAATAAAGAAGAAATATATGAAAAAATATTTATAAATCTTGAAGAATATATTGAAAATATACTTCCTTTAAAAATGGAAAAAGACCAAGATGATACATACAAAGAAATTCTTGAAGAATACGAAAAATTTGAAAGATATTCTATTGGCAAGTTAGATCAAAATGAAACTATAGAAAAGAGAATGGCGCTTTTAGCAATGAGCAGAAAATTGTTTACACATAGCTTACCATTAGTAGTAGCAGAGCAGTGTTATATAAAACTTTTAAAAGATGTAAGAAGTTTAATTATAGATACTAGAGTTATAAAGAAGCAAGAAAAAGCATATTCTTTATTAATAAAATTAATAGAGGACTATAATGTGAAATTGCTTTCAACTAAAATTTATTGGGACAAACCTGAAGCCAAAGAAGCATATAAGGTATTTTGGGAGAAGTACAAAGAATTGGAAAAAATCAAGAATACAGACTATTTATCTTATATGAAGCAAAAGGAAATATTATTTATAAAAAGTGATTTAAAAGAAGTTAGAACAAATGAATTAAGGTATGAAAAAATAATAAAATTCTACAAGAAAAAATTAGTAGAATTAGGAGCAATAAGAGAATTAAAAAATTCTTATGTTTCAAATAACAAATATATTAAAGGAGTGAATAATGGGAAAAAGACTGTAGAAGCCTAATTCCTAAAGTAAAATGGAAGTGTTACAACTAGAATATTTGGATTTAAAAGAAAATGCAGAATATGAAAAATTAATAGATGATGTAGTTAAAACATGTTTTAAAGAGGAAAATTTACAAAATTTAAATTTGTATATAAGTATAACACTAACAACTCCAGAACAAATAAAAAGTTTGAATAAAAAATATAGAAATATAGATAAAGAAACGGACGTGCTTTCTTTTCCTATGTTTGAAAAGCAAGAAATACAAAATATGCTAGAAGGAAAACTAAAAAATCCTATTGAGGAACCTTTGGGTGATATAGTAATATCTATTGATAGAGTAAAAGAACAGGCAGTAGAGTATGGTCACGGGTTTAATAGGGAACTAGCATATATGGTTGTTCATGGCTTTTATCATTTGATGGGCTATGATCATATGGAAGAAGAAGATAAAGTACAAATGAGGCAGAAGGAAGAGAATATATTAAATAAGATGAATATAACAAGAAATAACTAAAATATGCAGTAAGGGGAATTTAAATGGAAGACGAAAGGCTAAAAAATAAAAATTTTATTGATGCATGGAAAAAGGCTTTTAGTGGTATATGGTATGCAATAAAAACACAAAGAAATGTTAAAGTACAATTAGTAATAGCTGTAATAGTAGTTTTATGTATGATATTTTTTAAATTAAGTATTGTAGAATGTATATTTTTGAGTTTTGCAACTATGCTAGTTATAATAACAGAGGTTATGAATACAGCAGTAGAAGCAGCAGTTGACTTATGCACAGATAAATTTCATCCAATGGCAAAAATAGCCAAAGATGTTGCAGCAGGGGCAGTAGTACTTTCATCATTAAATGCAGTTATAATAGCAATACTTATTGCTGTAGGCAAAATGCAAGGCTAAAACAAAAAGATAGGAGTATAAAAATGAGTAAAACGCATAATAAATCTAATAGCATAACAATATTAATTGTAGTTTTATTAATATTAATTATAGTGGCAGCAAGTTTAATTTTATTAAAATTAAAAATGGATAGAGATAGCCAAATAGCTAAAGCTAGTTTGCAAGATAATATAGAAGTAGAAGAACCAGACCCAGTACCATTAACTTTTTTAGGTAACGAAAGGCCAATAGCAGTAATGATAGATAACCACATTGATGCAATGCCACAGGCAGGCTTAAGTAAAGCATATATTGTATACGAAATGATAGTTGAAGGCGGAGAAACTAGGCTTATGGAAATTTTTAAATCTACTGAAGTAAATGAAATAGATTTAGAAAAAATTGGACCAATAAGAAGTGCTAGACATTATTTCCTAGACTATGCTTTAGAGCATGATGCAATATATGTTCATTTTGGTTGGAGCCCACAGGCACAAAGTGATATACCAAAATTAGGGGTAGATAATATTCATGGTATATATGAAAGTGAAAAAGACTTTTGGAGAGATAAAGAAAAATATGCTCCACATAATGCAGTAACAAGTACAGCAGTAATAAAGAAACTAGCAGAGAAAAAAGGCTATAGTTTAACATCAGATAAAGAATCAGTTTTAAATTATACAGCAGAAGAAGTTAATTTAGAGGAAGATGGCGTAAAAGCAGATACTGTAACAATTCCATATTCATATAATAATACTGTGAAATATGAATATGACCCAGAAACTAAAAATTATATAAGATATTCAAGAGATAAAAAACAGTTAGACTGGTTAAATAATGAAGAAGTTAGAGTAAAAAATATAATAATAACAAAATGTAAAAATACTACTTTAAATGATGGAGAAAATAAAGGAAGGCAAACTTTAAGTAACATAGGAACTTTAGAAGGGTATTATATTACAAATGGAAGAGCTATTGAAATTACTTGTGAGAAGTCAGCAAGAGATGCTCAAACTGTGTATAAAGATTTAGAAGGAAATGAAATACAAGTAAACGATGGAAATACATTTGTACAAATTTGCCCAATAGATTCTAAAATTGCTATTGAAGGAGAAGAAGAAGTAATAGATGCAAACGTAGTAGAGGGTAATACTACAACTGCTCAAGAATAGATGAAATAAAACGTTTTTTATACTTTAAATAAGTATAAAAGGCGTTTTATGCTATATAAGATTTAGGGGGAAAACAAAAATGGGAGGAAAATTCAAATCTGGTTTTGTATCAATAGTTGGAAGAACTAATGTAGGAAAATCAACAATATTGAATGCATTAGTAGGTGAAAAAGTAGCAGCAGTTGCTAATAAAACTCAAACTACAAGAACAGCAATTAAAGCAATAGTAAATAGAAAAAATTCACAAATTGTTTTTATAGATACACCAGGAATTCATAAACCAAAATCAAAATTAAGTGAAACTATGATAGAAACAGCATTTACTTTTATAGGAGATGTAGATGTTATTTTATTTGTAATAGATGGCACTTCAAAGGAAATAGGCAGGGGAGACCAAAGGATATTAGAAAAAATAAAAGAATCTGGAAGAAAGGCTATATTGATTATAAACAAAATAGATATGGTACAAAATAAAGAAGATTTACTTAAATTAATAGCTTTATATAGCAAAGAATATGATTTTTCGGCTGTGGTACCTATATCTGCTACACAAAAACAAAATTTAGAAGATGTACTAGTAGAAATAGAAAAAAATTTAAAAGAAGGGCCTGCATATTATGATACAGAAGAGTATACAGACCAAACTTTAAGGCAACTTGCAGAAGAAATAATTCGTGAAAAAGCATTAAAGCTTTTAGATGATGAAGTTCCACATGGTATATATGTAGAAGTAGAAAAAATGAAAAAACGTAAAACTAAAGAAAATGAAGCAATATATGATGTAGATGCAACAATATATTGCTTAAGGGAAGCTCACAAGGGAATTATAATAGGAAAAAATGGAAGTATGCTGAAAAAAATAGGAACATATGCAAGGCAGGATTTAGAAAAAATACTTGATACAAAAGTAAATTTAAAGGTTTGGGTAAAAGTAAAAGAAGATTGGCTTAATGATAGTTCAATAGTAAAAAAATTCAAATTGAATTAGAATTCCAAAAATTTCAAGTATAAAATTTTGATAAAAGCAAAAGATAAAATTAAAGAAAAATATAACTAAATTTTCTTTACATTAAAGGAGTTGATTGCGTATGATAAAACAGATGGCGTGGAACACGTTTAAGAATACAGGAGATATAAATTCTTATTTAGAATTAGTGGAAATAGAAAATGTAGAAAAGAAATTAGAAATAAATCCTCAATTAATGGAAATAGAAAAAACTGAAAAGATAAAAAATAATTTAGGCGAAAATATAGGAATTGATACAATGATACAGAAATAAGATATGAAAATGTAATAGAAGGAGAAAAAATGGCAGTATACAAAACGAAAGGAATAATAATTGCGGAAAATAATATGGGAGATTTTGACAAGATGGTAACAATACTTACTCCAAATGGTAAAATTGGGTGTGCTGCAAAGGGTGCAAGAAGACCGAAAAGTCAGCTTATGGCAGGAACCCAATTTTTATGTTTTGGGGAGTATATGTTATTTAAAGGGTCAAATACATATACTTTAAATTCATGTGATACAATAGAAGTTTTTTATAATATTAGAACAGATATAGATAAGTTGCAATATGCTGCAGAGGCAACAAAACTTATTAAAGAAGTAACTTATGAAAATCAAAATACATATAAAATTTTGCAATTATTTTTAAATACATTGTATGTTATATCTGAAACAGACACTGATTTAGATTTAGTGCTTTCAATATTTAAAATTAGGTTAATGTGTTTACTTGGTTTTACGCCAAGAATAGATAAATGTGTAAATTGTGGGAGAGAAGATGGGATTTCACATTTTAGTTTTATGGATAATGGTTTTAAATGTACAGCTTGCTCAAAACAAGATACTGGAGCAGTAGAAATATCAGATTCGACAAAAAATGCTATAAAATATATTGTTATGGCACCAGCTAAAAAGATTTTTTCTTTTTCTATATCTGAAGAAAATATTAAACAATTAAGCCTAGTTGCTAAAATATATACTCAAACTAAATTAGATTTATAAATAATATATAATTACAAAAATTTGTAAAAATTATTGTAATATTAAAGCTATTGTGATATATTAAGTTGCATAGGAGGTAGCCTATGTGGGGAGATATAGCAATAGCTTTTTTACTTGCATTTATAACATCATTTGTACTAACACCACATACTATTAAAATAGCAAGAAAAATAGGTGCAGTAGATGTGCCAAAAGACGAAAGAAGAATGCACAATAAGCCAATGCCAAAATTCGGTGGGCCAGCAATTATCATAGGTTTTCTTATATCTACAATATATTTGCTTATAACATCTTCAATAGAAGGAAATATAGATATATTTGGACCAGAAAATTATGCATTAAAGCTATTAGGGTTCCTTGGTGGAATAATAGTATTAAGTATATTTTGTTTTTTTGATGATATAAAAGGTATTCATCCATTAACAAAATTAACAGGACAAGTTATAGCTGCAACTATAGTTATATTGTGCGGAATAAGAATAGAAAATTTAAATATACCTTTTTTAGATGGAAATATAGTTTTAAATAATATAATATCAACAATAATAACATTATTTTGGATAGTAGGAATTACCAATGCAATTAATTTAATAGATGGGTTAGACGGTTTATCTTCAGGCATTGCAATTATTTCTTGTGTGTCTTTGCTAATAATATTTGCATTAAATCAGTCACCATTAGTTGCAATAATTATAATAACAGCTTTAGCAGGTGCAATATCAGGCTTTTTACCATTTAACTATAATCCAGCTAAAACATTTATAGGCGATATAGGCTCAAACTTCATAGGTTTTGCTTTGGCAATAGTTTCAATTTTAGGTATAGCCAAAACAGCAACAGCTTTTGTAGTAGTTTTACCAATAATTGTTTTAGGCTTACCAATATTCGATACTTTATCAGCCATTGTTAGAAGAATAGTAAAAGGAAAATCAATAAAAGCAGTATTTCAGGCTGACAAAAACCATTTACATCATAAATTAATAGAAAAGGGCTTTTCACAAAAGGAAGCAGTATTATTTTTATATGGAATTTGCGTAGTCTGTGGAATGTTTGCAGTAATATTGTTTGAAAGTGATATATGGAAAGCTATTTCATTTGCACTTATGGTAATTGCAGTAATATGTATAGGCTATAAAGAATTCTTTAAAATGAAGCAAGAATCATTAGAAGAAGAAAAAACAGAAGAAATTAAACAGAAGTAAATTAAGAAAATTTTCAAAGTAATTTGAATTATTTATAAATAACCGAATATAAATTTAAAAGATTTATAGAATAGCAAAATAAGGAACGAAAGAAGGTGAAAGAATATGTACAAATGCTTAGCTTGTGGGTACATATATAATCCACAAGAGGGAGATCCAGATGGAGGAATAGCTCCAGGAACAAAATTTGAAGATATTCCAGATGATTGGGTTTGCCCAATTTGCGGAGTCGGAAAAGATATGTTCGAAAAAGTAGATTAAAAATAAAGACTCTTGGAGGTTGCTCTAGGAGTTTTTTTTATATAAAAATTTTGAAAAAGATATTGACAAAAACACATATTATCAATATAATAATAACAACTTATTAATAAAATGATAATAACAAAGGCAGAAAGGTGATATTATGGAAAATAAAAAGGTTCTAGCTGTATATGGAGGTTCATTTAATCCTATATTAAATTCACATCTTACTATAGCAAAAAGTGTGCTGGAGGAATTTAAAGAAGTAGACAAAGTAGTATTTGTGCCAGTTAGTGGCAAATATGAAAAATTAAGTTTAATAGAAAATAAATACAGATATGAGATGATAAAATTAGCAATTAGCACAACTGAAAATTTATTGGTATCTGATATAGAAATGAAAAGTGAAGAACAGTTACATACAATTCAAACTTTAAATATACTAAAAGAACAATATAAAGAATATGAAATATGGTTTATAATGGGAACAGATAATTTAAAGGAATTTAATACATGGATGTTGCCAGAAGAACTTTTAAAAAATTTTAAGATAATTGTAATAGAAAGAGATGCTGATAAATTAGAAGATATAATTTGTGCAAATAGTTTATTGCAAAAGTATAAAAGTAACATTAAAAAGATAAGTTGCAAAATACAAAGTAATATGAGTTCTACATTAGTTAGAAACAAAATAAAAAATGGTGAAAGTATAGCAGGTTTATTACCAAGAAGTGTTGAAGAATATATAGAGAAAAATGAATTATATAAATAAAAATAAATGGAGAAATCAAGGGATAATTACTTCATTTATATAGATGGGAGGAATGCACAATGATTAGTAATATAGAGCAAGAAGTTTCAAACATAACTAAATGGATAAGAAATTATGTGGAGAATGCTAATTCTAAAGGAGTAGTAATAGGAAATAGTGGGGGAAAGGATAGTGCAACGGTTATTGCACTTTGCGCAAAAGCATTAGGCAAACAAAATGTAGTTACTATAGCAATGCCATGTAATTCAATAAAGCAAGATTATGAGGACGCTAAATTGGTAGCAGATAAATTTGAAGTTCCATTATTAAATGTGAATTTAAGTGAAGTGTATGAAAAGTTAGAAAATGAAGTATCAAAAAGCTTAGAAAATATGAGTGCTCAACTTGTTGAAGAAGCAAAGGTAAATGCCAAACCAAGGCTTAGAATGACTACTTTATATATGGTAGCACAATCATTAAATTATTTAGTTGCAGGAACAGGAAATTTATGTGAAAGTATGGTAGGTTATACAACTAAATGGGGAGATAGTAGTTCTGACTTTAACCCGATTGCTAATTTTACAGTTGAAGAAGTTTTACAAATAGGAAGGTTTTTAGGTGTACCAGACCAAGTTATAGAAAAGGCTCCAAATGACGGATTAGGAAATGCAACAGATGAGCAAAAAATGGGCATAACTTATAAACAAATTACAGAATATATAGATACAGGAAAAACAGATGAAGATGCTATGAGAAAAATTGAAAGAAGGTATGAACTCTCAAAACATAAAAGAGCTAAAATACCAGTTTATGAGTATAAAAGAAAAAATTATTTGGAAGAAAGGTAATATTGCAAAAGGAAGGAGAATTTAGATGGAAAAAGAGGAGTATTTTAAGCCATCAGTAACAGTAGATACAATAATATTTACAATTAGAGATTCGGAAGTAGAAAATTATAGAAAATTACCAGAAAAGAAATTTCAAATTTTGTTAGTAAAAAGGTCTCAAGAACCATATAAAGATAAATGGTCTTTACCAGGCACATTTGTAGGTAAAGAAGAGAGATTTGAAGAAGCGGTAAATAGATGTTTAGAAGAAAAAGCGAACGTAAAAAATATATATTTAGAACAGTTATATTCATGGGGTGAACCTTCAAGAGATCCACGAGGAAGAGTAATTAGTACTTCATATATGGGGCTTGTAGATAGCAATGAAATTAAAATTAAAGCAGGTAAAAATGTAGAAGATGTAGAATGGTTTACTATAAAATTAAATACGTTAAAAGAAACAAATAAAGAGAATAAAGATGGATATTATAAAACAGAAGATATACAAATTTTACTAGAAGGCAAGAATAAAGTATTAAAAAGTAAAGTAAGAGTTGTAAAGGAATTAGTTAATGGAAATTTAATTATATACACTCAAATTCTAAAATCTGATTTAGCATTTGACCATGCAAAAGTATTAATTTATGCTATAGAGAGGTTAAAAAATAAAGTTGAATATACAACTATTGCTTTTAATTTAATGCCAAAAACATTCACATTAACTCAACTTCAACAAGTGTATGAAATTTTATTAGACAAGCCATTATTAAAAGCAAATTTTAGAAGGAAGATTGCAGATATGGTAATTGAAACAGATGGGCAAGAGGAAAATGCTGGACATAGACCATCTAAATTATATAAATTTAATACAAATTGGCAACCACATGTGTTTTAAAATGAAAACTGACATTACGAAGATGTCAGTTTTATATTTTAAATAATAAATCTATGAACTGCTTCTGCAAAGCCACCGTTTTGAGCAGAATTAGAAGTAGTATAATTTGCAACTTTTTTAACTTCATCATATGCGTTATTAACAGCAACGCTAATTCCAGAAGTTTTAAACATATCAATATCGTTTATATTGTCTCCTATTGCTAAAACTTCTTCTTTTTTTAAGTTAAGGTAATTGCTAAGTTCTCGAAGGGCCATTCCCTTAGTTACATTTAAAGGAGAAATATCTAAATATTCATATTCTTTATCAATAACAGTGTCTTTGTATGCGCCGGTTTTACGTATGTGTGTAATAGTTAGGTCAGTAACTTTTTTTAAATCTTCCTCTGCATTTTCAATATTTGAGGTAGATGATATTACTAATTTTAGAATAACTGGATTTTCAGTACAAATATAGTTATAAATATTATCTACTTTTTGGATTTCAATTTTGCCTGCAAATAAAATAGAATTTCTTAAATCCATATATAGAGGATTTTCAGTAATTATAGAATTTTCAGTATAAGCATGAATATGTAAGTTATATTTTTTGGCTACTGAAAAACACAATTTTATTTCATCTAAAGTAAGTAACTTTTTTAATATTTCTTCGCCTGTAGTCAAATTAATTATTTGACTTCCATTTCCAAAAATACCAAAGTTAGCATGTAAATCTTTGCAAAATTCTTTACTAATAGCATATGTTTTTCCTGTACATATTGCAAAATGAGTGTTAGTTTTTTGCAAATCATTTATTGCTTTAATATTATCTTCTGGAATGCAATGTTTATTATCGGTTATTGTACCATCTAAGTCACTTGCTATAAGTCTAATCATAATATTTGCCCTCACAACTTGTATATTTGCAATCTTACGTTTAATTTACATTAAATAGAAGATTGCATAAGAAAATTTAATGTAAAATATATATTAAATTATGTTAAAAGTAAATATTATTTAACATATTATTCTTTAAAGTCCAAAGTTCTTTAGATAAATCTACATAGTATTGATGAGGATTTTCTAAACGTTTTACTTCGTCCCAAAGTGTATTTAATTGTGATTTTGCATATTGAGCAATTTCATTTAAAGTAGGGGATTTATATATTGATTTTCCTCCTTCAAAAATTTTTTCTTGCAAAGGTTTTACGAAGTAATTTGTAAGAACTTTTTTCTTCCAAGGATTTTGAGGGTCAAAAATCATATAATTATCATCAGGTATTTTCTCATCGTAAAGAGTAATAACATCAGCCATAGCTTTATTTGTAGCTTTATCATAAAAGCGATAAACTTTTTTGAAGCTTGGGTTAGTTACTTTAATAGCATTTTCACTGATTTTTATTTTAGGAGTAATAACTCCATCTTTTTCAGTTGCTACTAATTTGTATACACCACCAAATACAGGGTCACTTTTAGCAGTTATTAAATTTTCTCCAACACCAAAACTATCTATTTTTGCTCCTTGTTCAAGCAAAGAAGCTATTAAGTATTCATCTAAAGAATTTGTGGCACATATTTTACAGTCACTATAACCATGCTCATCCAAAATAGTTCTTACTTTTTTAGATAAATAAGCTAAATCACCACTATCTAGTCTAACAGCTTTTGGTCTAATGCCCTTTGGTTTTAGCACTTCATCAAATACTTTAATTGCATTAGGAAGTCCACTTTCAAGGGTATTATATGTATCAATTAATAGAGTACAGTCATCTGGATAAGTT
>CANQRI010000048.1 GCA_947626235.1 uncultured Clostridia bacterium
TACCATGCCATCTAATTTCAATCATATTCTCCATTAAAATCATTCCTTGTAAATAAATTTAGGTTTTTTTAGGTTGTGCCTATAAACCTTATGGAATTTTATACATTTTATGCAAAAATTCATGACTAAAGTATATGTCTAAAACGAAAGAATGTCAAGGGTAAACTATTTAACCCCGTCCTTAATAGTTTACTCTAAAATTATAAAAAAATAATAAAATATATAAAATTATTGAAATAGTAAAAATTTTAATATACAATTAGAATAATAAAAAAGATAAATGAAGAGAAGGTAGTATAAATGGAAAAATTAAGTAGAAATAATGGTTCTATATCAATAATTGTAATAGTAACAGTATTAGTATTAACAGTAATTTTGGTATCAGTTTTATTTGTAACATTAAGTCAAGAAAAAGGGCAAGTGCAAAGTAATTTAAAAATTAAAGAAATATATGAAAAAGACGTAAATAGAGTGGATGAAATATACAATGAAATTGTAAGTTATATGGAGGAACAAAATGCATTAAAGGAAAATACGCAGAGTGAAGATGAAACTTCAGAATAATACAGAAGAAAATGAGACTGATGAGAATGATGAAAATAGTGAAATAGAAGATGGCGATAGGAAGGAAGAAACTAATAATAGGCAAGATGAAGAAGAAAGCAATGAATATAATAATGAAGAAAGTAATGAATTAAGTAGCAATACAATAAATAATGATATAAGTAGTAACAGCGTTAATAGCAATGAAGTAAAAAATAACGAAATAAACAATAATATTACTAATAAACAATCTAGTAATGCAACAAACATAATAGAATAACAAAAGTTCCAGCAATTTCTTACTGGAATTTTTTGAGTATATCGAGTATATCGGAAAGGAGAGAGTATATTGGAAAGTTTGTATAAACTTTATTTTCAAAATCTGATTTTTAGTATACTATATTTTAAATATGTTTTTATTTTACGTTTAACGTTTCCTGTTCATTTATAAGTATTTCCATGTTATCCTTAAATATTGTGTAGGTTCCGTCACCATTATTAGAAATATTGCTATAACCTTCTTCAGGGTCGAAGCTTTTAAAATAGTCCATTATAGAAATATTATTATCCATTTTAAGTAATTTATATTTTAATAATAAAATATCCATTTCTTCAATTAATAAATCTTTTTCAGTAGAACTAACATATTCTTTAGAAGAATCTATTATATTATTATCGCCTAGGATAAAAGAAAAAGATACACCTAGCAATATAGTTAGTACAATTATTGTAATTACCAGTACAATTAAAGTTATTCCATTTTCGTTTTTTGTTTGAATGTTACTATTATTCATCACTTTTTAGTTCCTCCTTTAAACTCTAATAATTTCAAAATTTATAAAGTAATTTTACAATCATTTTGTATTAATATCAATTTTATCAAAGCTAATTTCATCTAAATTATCTATTTCAAAAGAACCATTTTTTATAATTTTATCGTAGCCAGTTGAAAGTATTTTATCTGTTAAACCAAATATTTGAGCATAGCTTAAATAGAAATCCCATAATACTATTTCTTCTGGATTTTTACTTGCAAATAATCCAAAATCATTAATAAATGCTTTAAATGAATACAATTTTTGAAGTTCTTCTTTGCCTTTAGCTGTAGGTTCTAAATATTTAGATATTTGACTTTGATACATTTCACTAGCACCTATTTGACTTGTTACTATTGTTCCTACAATAATTGAACCTATAACTCGAAGAGGTATATATAATATGATGTAAAAAACTATATATCCAATTGCAAAAACACATATAGATTGAAAAGCAATATTGCTTAATTCATATTTGGTAATATTAAGAATAAGAAAGAATATAGTTATTACAATAGATATTATAAGTGAAACAATTTTGTGTGCCTTTTTTATTTTTTCTATTTTGGGTTCCATAGTATTATTTATTTGTGTATGCTGATTAGTTAGGTCTTTTTTAGTAAACAGTCCAGCATTAACACCATCTTCCATGCAATATTCAAACCATTCTTGATAATTAAACTCGGTTAGTTTATTGTTTATAATACATTCTATTACATATTTCTCATTTGAAAGTAAATCGTCACTAATTGGTTTTAAAATTGATATTGTATAATTTCCATTAATATTTTTTCTTAAATTTAAATAACCCTTTGCACATAAGTCTAATATAATAGCCACTATATCTTTTTCATTTTCTAAAGTTGAATCCATTAAAAGAGAAGCTACCCCTACGCCATATGGGTTAGGTAATTGACGATAATAAATATATGGATTTGAATTTTTTATTTCATGTGTATTTTTTAAAATTGTAGACTTTGCCTTAAGAAAACCACTTAGAGAACTTAATGTGAAAGCTAAACTCATAATGAACAATAATCCAATTACCCCAACAAATAAAGTAAATATACTTTCTTTAGTAGCTTGGAGAGCAAGATAACTAATAAATGTTAAAAATCCAAATACTAAAGTAAAGATTAGTAAAATTATAATTGAACCGATTGAAACTTGTTTTACATTTTTGTTTTTATAATTTGTTTTATCCATTGCTATAACTCCTTTAATGATTAAATATTATCATACATAATAATGCATGTCAATTAATATTGAGTACACATTTTAATATATTTAGTACATATTTAGACTATATGGTCAACTATATTGTAAAACTTCAAAATAAGTAATAAAATTACAATGTTTTAATTGACTTTACCCAATATAAGTTATAAAATGGTGAAATAAAAATATACATTATAAAAATGCACATTCCTAATAAAGGAGAGAACAAAAATGATAATATTATTAGATGCAATGGGTGGAGATAATGCACCAGATGCAAATATAAAAGGGGCAGTAAAAGCAATAAATGACATAGAAGCAGAAGTAGTGCTAATAGGAAATAAAGATATTATAAATTCTAAAATAAAAGAATTTTATGGGAAAGATGATATAAGTGAAATATCTCCAAGGTTAAAAATACATCATACAACAGAAACAATAGAAATGTGTGATATACCAACACAAGCAATTAAGCACAAAAAAGATTCTTCAATGGTAGTAGGTTTTAACCTACTAAAAGAAGGTAAAGGCGATGTATTTATTTCAGCAGGAAATTCTGGAGCTCTTTTAACAGGTGCAACACTTTTAGTTGGAAGAATAAAAGGAATAGATAGACCTGCTCTAGCTGGAATTTTACCAGCATATAAAAGTAAATTAATGTTAATAGACTGTGGTTCAAATACTAATTGTAGACCAATAAATTTATTGCAATTCGCGCAAATGGCAAGTATATATCAAAAAAGTACATTTGGTAAGGAAAATCCAACAGTAGGTTTGTTAAACATAGGAACAGAAGAAACAAAAGGAAATGACTTAATAAGGGAATCTTATGCATTATTGAAAGAAAAATCAAAAGAATTAGACATCAATTTTGTTGGAAGTGTAGAAGGTAGAGATGCTTTCTCTGGCGAATTAGACATATTAGTAGCAGATGGTTTTACTGGAAATGTATTTTTAAAAACAGTAGAGGGTGTAGGAAAATTAGTAAAAAGAACATTAACAGAAAGTATAAAGAAAAACGTTTTTACTATGTTAGGTGCATTACCTGCAATGCCATCAATAAATGCTTTATCTAAAGCAATGGACTATAAAGAATATGGTGGAGCTTTATTTTTAGGAGTAAAAAAACCAGTTATAAAAGCACACGGAAGCAGTGATGAAAAATTATTTGAATTCACAGTAAAGCAAGCAGAGCAATTTGTAAAAAATAAAGCTGTTGAAAAAATGATAGAAGCATTCGAAAAAAATAAAGTAAGCACTGAAGAAAAAAGCGAGTTAAGGGTTGAAGAAAATATATAAAAAATAATTTAGTAAAATAAATAATAAATGCTTGACATTTATAACAACATGTATTATTGTTAAGAAAAATGATGTTAAATAATTGAGAGGAGGTGCAGCATAATGACAAACGAAGAAATATTTGAAAAGGTAAAAGAGATAATTGTTGAACAATTAGGAGTAGCAGATACAACAGTTACTATGGAAGCATCTTTTATAGATGATTTAGGAGCAGATTCTTTAGATATAGTTGAATTAATAATGGCATTAGAAGAAGAATTCGATACAGAAATACCAGATGCAGATGCAGAAAAAGTAGTTACAGTAGGAGATGTAGTAGATTATATAAAAGAACATTTAGCATAAGATAAAATAATTAGAAAATTGTCAAGGTATTGGCAATTTTTTTTATTTCTAAAAAATTGATGTACTTTTTATATTTTTTGTGATAGTATATAATTTAGAAATTGAAAAAAGCTAATGAAAGAAGGTGAAAAAATGAATTTAGAAAATTTAGAAAAAAGCATAAAATATAAGTTTAAGAATAAAGAACTATTAAAAACAGCGCTAACACATAGTTCTTATGCATTTGAAAACCATGTTGAAAGCAATGAAAAATTAGAATTTTTAGGTGACAGTATACTAGAATTTATATCTAGCAAATATTTATATGAAAATTTTCCAAGTTTAAAAGAAGGAGAAATGACTAAAGTTAGAGCAGATATTGTATGTGAAAAAAGTTTATATCAAGTTGCAAAAATGCATAATTTTAGTGATTTCTTATATGTAGGAAGAAGTGAAATTCAAAACCATGGAAATACTAGACCTGCAATAATGGCAGATAGTGTAGAGGCGTTAATTGCAGCAATTTACTTTGATTCTGGAATTGAAGAAGCGGAGAAATTTATTGTAGAAAATTTAAAATCTTCAGCAGAAATAGCAAGTAAAAATGTTGGACAAAAAGACTATAAAACAGTATTACAAGAAAAACTTCAAATACATGGCGATGTAAAAATAGAATATAAAATTATAAAAGAAGAAGGTCCAGACCATAATAAAAAGTTTACTGCAATAGTAAGTTGCAATGGTAATTTATTGGCACAGGGGGAAGGTAGAACAAAAAAGAATGCAGAAATGGAAGCGGCAAGAAAAGCAATAGAGAAGATGTAACGAAATAATATAAAATTAAGTTTTAAGGTAGCAGTAGAAAAATTTAGTATTAAGTTAAAAATGTAAAGGAACGGTGAAGGCATATGAAAAAAGAATACATTATACCAATATTTGTACCACATTTAGGTTGCCCACATACATGTGTATTTTGCAATCAAGCTAAAATAAGTGGACAGCAAAAAGAAGTAAGAGCTAAAGATGTAAAAGAAACAATAGAATACTATTTAAAAAACTTTAAAACAGAAGATAAAGAAATAGAAGTAGCATTTTTTGGTGGAAGCTTTACCGCAATTAAGCAAGAATTACAGAAGGAATTATTAGAGGCTGCTTATGAGTACATAGAGCAAGGAAAAGTAAACAGTATAAGAATATCAACAAGACCAGATTATATAGATAAAAATATTTTAAAAATGCTAAAAAAATATAAAGTAAAAACCATAGAGTTAGGCGTGCAATCAACTAATGATTATATACTACAAATTTCACAAAGGGGTCATACATTTAATGATGTTAAAAAGGCATCAAGGCTTATTAGATTATATGGTTTTAAGTTAGGTCATCAAATGATGGTAGGTCTTCCAGAAAGTACAAAATTAGATGAACTAAAAACAGCAAAAGATTTAATAAAACTAAAACCAAAAATAGTGAGAATATATCCAGTACTTGTAATAAAAGGAACAGAATTAGAAGAACAGTATAATAATGGAGAATATGAGCCACTTTCTGTAACACAGGCAGTAGAAAGATGCAAAGAAATAGCAGATTTATTTAATAGAAAGAAAATAAAAATAATAAGAATAGGACTTCAAAATACTGAAGAAATAACAGATCCAAACGATAAAAATAGTGAAGTTGTAGTAGGGCCATTTCATCCAGCTTTTAGACAGCTTGTAGAAGCAGGCTTGTGGTATGACACAATAGTTGAGAAAATAAAGCAATTCAATGTAAAGGTTAAAGAAGTCGAAATAAAAGCTAATCCAGACGATATAAATAATATAATAGGTCATAAAAAGGAAAATATAGAAAAATTAAGAGACATATATGAGGTAGATGTAATGGTTAAACCAGACGAAGAAATTAAGCAAGGAAAATTTGAAATAGAAATAAAGAAAACATATGATGACATATTAAAAGAAAAAATGGAAGCAAAATAATATTGGAAAAATATAATAAAGTTTTCTTATTAAAATATAACAAGTATAAAATTAATAAAAAAAGAGAATAATCCATATAAATAGAAATTTCGTAAAACATACGGAATGGAGGTTTATATGGATTTTGTTAAGAGAAAAAAATTATTAAAAATAAGAAAATATACATATGAATTATTTTTTATAATATTAGGTTCTGCAATAATGGCGTCAGGAACATCATTCTTTTTACTTCCAAACCAATTATCTTCAGGAGGATTTTCAGGAATTGCAACAATTTTCTATTATTTAATTGGAACTCCAATGGGAGCAGTAATTTTAGCATTAAATGCACCACTTATAATTTTTGCATATTTTAGAATAGGAAAAGGTCTTGTATTAAAAACAATATTAGGAACATTCTTTTTATCATTCTTTATAGATTTATTTAATAAGCTTTCTCCACTTACGGAAGATAGGTTTTTGGGTTGTATATATGGTGGAATAGTAACAGGAATTGGTTCAGGGTTAATTTTAAAAGTTTCAGCTTCAACAGGAGGAACAGATTTACTTTCATATATAATAAGAAGCTTTAGACCTTACTATAAAGCAAGCACCTTAATAGTTATAGTAGACACAATTATAGTTGGACTAAATGTAATTTTCTTTAAAGATATTGAAGTTGGCTTGTATTCTGCAATTACAATATATTTAATGGGTAAAATGATAGATATAATTTTTGAAGGTGTAGACTTTACAAAGGTGATGTATATAATATCTGATAAATATAATCAAATAGCAAAAAGCATAGGGAAAAAGGTAAACAGAGGAAGTACAGGTATATATGCAAAGGGTATGTTTAAGAACGATGAGAAAATGATGCTCTTTTGTGTTGGCTCTAGAGGCGAAGTGGCAAGAATAAAGCAAATTGCACTAAATATAGATAATAGAGCATTTATAGTAGTTTCCAATGCAAGAGAAACATTTGGCAAAGGATTTAAATTGCAAAGGAATATGAAGAACTAAACTATTAGGGACGTTGTTAAATAGTTTAACTAAGTTAAACTATTTAACAACGTCCCTAATAGTTTAGTGCTTTTTTTACAAATAAGTACCCAAAAAGATAAATGAATGTAAAAAAACGTATAAGTTAAACTTCCGTAAAAGAAACTCGAAAGGTACAAAATTTCAAGTATTTACAGCTATAATAATATATGTAAGAATTGTGTATAGTAAATTATCTTTTATGGGGGTAAAAGCAAATGAAAGAAGAAAAACAAAACGAAATGAATTTAGAAAAGCAAAAAGTGAAAAACAAGGGAAAGGAAAAGTTAAGCTTAAAATTAACACCAACGAAATTAGTTACAAGGTTAGCATTGCCAATAGTAATAATAGCAATACTAGTAGGTGCAATATATGGTGCAATATTTAACAAACCTCAAACCCTTAATGCAAATATAGACCCAGAACTTGCAAGGGCAATGGACTATGACAAAGTGGAGGAAGGGCAAGAAAAGGTAAAATTAAGCCAAGATGAACAAGAAAAATATCCAGAATATACAGATGGAATATATCCATTTGTTACTTTTGATGCGTTCTTTTTAAGAGATTTAGATAAAGATGGAGATGCAGATGGAGTAAGGGGAACATGTAATGAAGTGGGAAAAGAAGATACGCTATACATAGAATTAAAACAGCTTACAAATGGGTATATAGAAGAAGGAGCAACCATAACCATAAATGGAGAAGCTGGAAAAGAAAGAAACTTTTATTTAGAAACCGCCATAGTAAGAGATAATGAAATAGCAGAAAATTACATAGGAGTAGATACAAATAAAATAACATTAAAGCAAATAGGAGACGGAGGAAACGGAGTACAAAAGCTATTAACGGGAATAGTAAAAAGTGGAGATTATACATATGAATCAAGAAAAACATTAGCCATAGGAAATGACCCAGCAAATTATTGTAGAGACAATACAATAACATTTAGTGGAATACATGTAAGAAAAAATGAAGATGGAAGTGAAACAAGAATACCAATAGAAAAAACAGTAAAATTCACAGTAGATTGGTATGGAGAAACGAAAGCAGAGATACCACAATATATAAATGGATCAAATAATATAAGACAAAATGGAGATATAGAAAAAGCAATAGATGATGCAAATAATGAGATAAATCTAGAATTTACAGTAGGGGTAGATGAAGTATATAATGAGTTAATATTAAGTAAATCATATATAGAAGGAACAATACCACAATTAAATGAATACAATCCAAAGAAAGTAGAAATAACAGGAACAAATGTAGAATATACATACGAAAAAGAAACAAGAAAATTTACAGCACAAAGGGAAGCAGTAGTAAATGATGAAGGAATAGTAACAACAGTAGCATATGATGGAACGACTTTAGAAAGAAGATATAACAAATATAAAATAAAGGTAACATATGATTTAGAGGCATATAACACTTTAGGAGAAGAAGCAACAATAGAGTACAAATTACCAGTAATAGCATATTATGAAGGATATAACAATAAAGCTAATGAATTTGGAAGTCCAAAAAGATCAAATACAGTGCAAGATACATTTATAATAACATTTAGAAGATTACAAGGAAGAGAAGCAAGAGTAGATGTAACAGTAGGAAAATATGTAAGTAAACCAACATATAGATATGTAGTATCAAAACAAAAACCATTAAAAATATATAATGGAATATCAGAGGTAGAACAAGAAGATTATTATACAGTAAGATGGTATTTAGATACAGGAACAGAAGGACAATTTGAAGGTGTAATAATGAAAGAAACAGAATATGGAGCAGAAAGTTATATATCAGATGAATTCACAAAAAATATTGGAAATTCCGAAAGTATGGAGGAAATAACAAGTTTCGTAGGAATATACTTTAGTGACCCAACTAACATGTTAGGAGAAAACGGAGAAATAAAAGTATATGATGATGAAACAGGAATATTACTTGCAACATTTAATAAGGATAATTGGAGCAACTACACAGCAAACGGACCATATAAATATGAAATGCCAGTAAAACACATAAGAGTAGAAACAAGTAGCACGAATATAAATAGTGGACTATATATATATCATCAAAAAGAATTAAATGATGATATGATACTAAATACATATGAAAAGCCAGATTTTGATAACTTAAAGCAAATAAAAAGTACGTTAACAGGGTATAAAAAAGAAGGAAAACAACATATCTATACTGATATAGCATATGCAAATTATGAAGCACCAATATCAGTAGCAAATGTAAATACAAATAAAACAGTACTATCAACACAAGAAACGGAAGATAATTTTGAAATAAAAATAGAAACGCAGACAAATGAAGAATATAACCAAGTAAAATGGACAAATGGTGCATTTTTATTAAAGTTACCAAAAGATATAATAGATGTAGAAATAAATAATGTAGAAATAGATAACAAAAATGTAGTAATAACAAGTTATGAAGATTATGAAGAAGAAATATCAAATGAAGAAGGAGAAAATGAAACATATAGATTTATAAAGATAAATACAGAAAATGAAAAAGAAGCAAGTTATACAATAACAGTAGATTGTAACATAACACCAGATCCAAGAATAGAAACAAAAACAGAAAAACTAGAATTATATGCATATAATGAGAACAATCCAAATTATTATTATTCAGGAGAAGATATATATGATGTAAATGACAATTTAAATGAGGCAGAGCAAATAAACAAAAGAGAAATGTCAATAAATTTAGTGTCACCAAACTCATTGTTAACAAGTCAAACAGCAAGTAAATATGATACAAAAGAAAGCATAGCAGTGTCTCCACAAAAAGCAATAGTATCAAAAGAACAGCAAAGAGCAACAGTAACAATAGAAATAAAGAATAATTATTCAAACGAAATAAGTGATATAAAAATAATAGGAAAGATACCAACAAGTAATAATAAATATGTAATAAATGGAACAGATATGGGTTCAAACTTTAACACAACAATGACAAGCAAAGGAATACAATTACCAGCAGATTTACAAGGAACAGCAAAAATATATTATTCAGAAAAAGAGAATGTAACCAAAGAAATAACAGACATAGCAAGTGAATGGAAAGATGCACAAACAGAAGAAATAAATTTTGCAAATGTAAAAAGCTTTTTAATAGATTTACAAAGTAAATCATTACAAAGAGGAGAAAAACAAGAAATAAGTTATGAAATAGAATTTCCACAAGAGTTACAATATAATCAAGTAAGTTATAGTCATCATGCAATATATTTTGCATTAGTAACAGAGCATGGAAAATATAGAACACAAACAGAACCAAACAAATTAGGATTTATGGTATCAAAATTATATGATTTAGAGTTAACAAAATATCAGTTAGGAACAGATAAAGTAGTTTCAGGAGCTACATATAGTGTGAAAGAGGTACAAGAAGATAGTGAAGATATAGATAGCAACGAACAAACTCAAAGTGAAAGTAAGCAAAATGAAGCGAAAACAAGAGTAACATTAGCTAATGGAAAATTTACATTAAAAGATTTATATTTAGATAGAACATATATAGTAAAAGAAATAAAAAGTCCAGAGCAATATGAATTAAATGAAGATGAAATAAAATTCAAAGTAACAGAAACAGCGGAAGGATTAAAAGTAGATAATTTAAGCGGACTAGAAATTGTTGAAGCAAATGGAACAATAAAGAAATTAGAGATGCAGAAAGCAGAAAATGTAGACAATAAAGGAAATGAAGATAGGTTAGTATTAGAAGTACAAGATGAGGTAAAAGCAAATTTAGTAGTTACAAAAGTAGAAAAACAAGAAGCAACAAGTGCAGAACTAAAGACTACAGAAAGCGAAACAGAAGCAAACCAGAAAACAACAGAAAATCAATTACAAGGAATAGCAAATGAAATACCAGTAGTAGGAGCACGTTTTAAATTAACAGGGGGAGATTTACCAGAAACAGGTAAGGTAATAACTTCAAATAATGATGGAAAATTAAATATAAGAGGATTAAAAATAGGAGAGGAATACACTTTAGAAGAAGTAAAAGCTGAAGGGTATTATTTAGCAAGCACTGTAAAATTTAAGATAACACAT
>CANQRI010000049.1 GCA_947626235.1 uncultured Clostridia bacterium
AAATGCAAAACATTTTGTATCTTCTGATAATAGCATAGAAGCTAAATTTCCATGTCCTAATCCAACTTTTCTATCATCTGCAACAGAACCTGGAATACAAAATGCTTGTAAACCTTCTCCTATTGCTTTTGCTGCATCTGCTGCTTTCGTGCAACCTTTTTTTATAGCTATTGCAGCACCTAATGTGTATGCCCAACATGCATTTTCAAAGCATATTGTTTGTACTCCTCTTGTTATTTCATAAGGATTAAATCCTTTTTCCTTGCATATATTTAATGCATCTTCAAAATCTTTTATTCCGTATTTTTCCATTACTGGTTTAATTTGATTAATTCTTCTTTCATAACCTTCAAATGTTACTGCCATAATTATTCTTCCTCCTTTTATATTTTTACTATTATTATTCTTGTCTAGGATCTATTTTCTTTACTGCTTCATCAAATCTTCCGTATTTTCCTGATGCTTTTTCTATTGCTTCTGTAGGTTCAATACCCTTCTTTATGTTTTCCATCATTTTTCCTAAATTTACATATTTGTATCCTATAATTTGATCATCTTTGTCTAATCCTAATTCAACTATGTATCCTTCTGCAAGTTCTAGGTATCTTGGACCTTTTGATAATGTAGAATATATTGTTCCAACTTGTGAACGATGTCCTTTTCCTAAATCTTCAAGTCCTGCTCCTACAGCAAAATGCAGATTGTGTTCTACCATATACTATTTGTAAGAATAATTCTCTCATAGCAGTATTTATAGCATCACAAACTAAATCAGTATTTAATGCTTCTAATATAGTTTTTCCAACTAGAATTTCTCCAGCCATAGCTGCTGAATGTGTCATTCCACTACAGCCTATTGTTTCTACTAATGCTTCTTGAATAACTCCTTCCTTAACATTTAATGTTAATTTGCATGCTCCTTGTTGTGGTGCACACCATCCAATACCATGTGTAAAACCAGATATATCTTTTATATCTTTTGCTTTAACCCATTTTCCTTCTTCTGGAATTGGTGCTGGTCCATGGTCTACTCCTTTTGCTACTTTGCACATTTCTTCTACTTCTTTTGAATAAATCATTTTCATTTCTCCTTTCAAGCTTTATTTATTGCTTTATAAATTTAATATTTGATTTTTACTTTTAAATTCTTTTTCTTCTGTTTCATATTGGATTTTTTGCTTTTGCCAGTTCTTCATGTACTGTGGAATTTGTTCTGCAGAATCTGTAATGTAGTCGTTAGCTACTTTTTTCTTTTTAGAAGCATTGACATTTTCTTCTTCCACAAAATTAAAATCTTCTTTGTTATAATCTATAATATTATTTATTTTTTGATTATATACACTTTGCACATCTTTTTTTAATTCAACATTACTAAATTTTTCATCAAATAAGTAATGTTCAATCATATTTCTTTCCCTTTTTGAAAACCTTTCTATTGGTAAATCTAAATATTTATATTTCCAAACTATATGCCTATCTAAACTTGAATATTTGGAACCTAATAAATTTTCATATTTATATTCTATATTAAATTTACAGTTTTCTATACTTATTGTTATACTACTCCACATCTTTTCATTATTTCTTTCAAATTTATCTCTTAATTGTTTTATTGTTCCGTACAATTCATCTGCTAAGGCAAAATATTCTGCTTCATCTATATTAAATTTAGTTGGTACTTCATATACATTTACAGGATTCTTTTTTAGTAACCCTTTTGGGAAATAGTAAAAAAACATTTCCCCTGTTTGAAGTTTATTTACTTGGTCTATAACTGAAGCATATAAATATATTTTACTCCATCTTTCAGGTATCATGTAGAATAGCTTTTTTTGAATTTTAGAATACATATCATTTAAAACTAATGCATCTAACATAAAATTACCCCTCTATTAGGCTTTCTCCTGTCATTTCTTCAGGTTTTTCAAGTCCCATTATTTGTAACATAGTTGGTGCTAAATCAGCTAATTTTCCTTGCCTTAATTTTGCATTTTCCATACCTACTAATATTAATGGAACTGGGTTTGTAGTATGTGCAGTATGTGGTTCTCCTGTTTTATAGTCTATCATTTGTTCTATGTTTCCATGGTCAGCTGTAATTATTAATACTCCATCTTGTTCTTTTACCGCTTCTACAACTTTTCCTACACATTCATCTATTGTTTCTACTGCTTTTATTGCAGCCTCCAAATTTCCTGTATGCCCTACCATATCTGGATTAGCATAATTTAGTATAATACAATCATATTTTCTACTGTTTATTGCATCTAATACTTTTTCTGTTACTTCATATGCACTCATTTCAGGTTTTAAGTCATAAGTTTCTACTTTAGGTGAAGGTACTAATATTCTATCTTCTCCTGGGTATTGCTTTTCCTCTCCACCATTAAAGAAAAATGTAACATGAGCATATTTCTCTGTTTCTGCAATTCTTAGTTGAGTTAGCCCTTTATTTGCTATGTATTCTCCAAATGTATTTTTTAGTTCCTGCTTTTTAAAGGCAACTACTACATTTGGCATTGTTTCATCATAAGTTGTCATACATACATAATATAAATTTAATGGTTTTGTTTCAAACTCTTTAAATTCTGGATCAACTAATGCTCTTGTAATTTCTCTTGCTCTATCTGTTCTAAAATTATAGAATATTACTGAATCATGTTCTTCTATGGTTGCTACTGGATTATCTCCGTTACATATTACTGTTGGTTCTATAAATTCATCAAATATTTCTTTTTGATATGAACTTTCTATTGCAGAAATACTTGAAGTTGCCTTTTCTCCAACTCCATTTACTAAAGCATTATATGCTTTTTCAACTCTTGGCCATCTTTTATCTCTATCCATTGCATAAAATCTTCCTGAAATTGTTGCAATTTTTCCTACACCTTTTTCCTTCATTTTTTCTTCTAATTCTGCTATATAACTTTCACCTGAAGCTGGTGGAGTATCTCTACCGTCCATAAAGCAATGTACATATACATCTTCAAAATCTTTTCTTTTTGCTAATTCCAAAAGTGCATATAAATGACGAGTTGTACTATGAACTCCTCCGTCTGAAAGTAATCCCATTATATGCAATTTTGAGTTATATTTTTTACAGTTTTCTATTGCTTCTACAAATTCTGGTGTGCTAAAGAAATCTCCATCTTCTATAGATTTAGTTATTCTTGTTAATTCTTGATATACTATTCGTCCTGCACCAATATTTGTATGCCCTACTTCTGAATTTCCCATTTGTCCATCTGGAAGACCTACATTTAGCCCACTTGTATATATATCTGTAGTTGGACATGTTTTCATTAGTTTGTCTATATTAGGTGTATTTGCAAGTTTTATTGCATTTGCTCTTTCTTGTTCATTCTCTCCAAATCCATCTAATATCATTAGCATTGTTAAATTTTTATTCATTTTATTATACCTTCTCCCTATTTTCTATCCTGCTATTATTTTTGTAAATTCTTCTACATTTAAACTTGCGCCACCAACTAATGCTCCATCTATATCTGAAGTCATAAATAATTCTTTTGCATTTGAAGCTTTTACACTTCCACCATATAATATTATTACTTTTTCAGATATTTCTTCTCCATAAATTTCTTTAATTTTATTTCTTATTTCTTTTATAGAATTATTTGCATCTTCTGAAGTGGCTGTTTTACCTGTGCCTATAGCCCATATTGGTTCATATGCAATTATTGTATTTTCTATTTCGTTTGCATTAAGACCATCCAAAGCAAGCTGTGTTTGTTTTGTTATTATTTCTTTTGTATTTCCCGCTTCTCTTTGTTCTAAAGTTTCTCCAACGCAAACTATTGGTTTTAGCCCATATTTAAAAGCCGATTTTACCTTTTTATTTACAGTATCATCTGTTTCTGCAAAATATTGCCTTCTTTCTGAATGACCTATTATAACATATTGCACACCTATTGATTTTAACATAGGTCCAGATACCTCTCCTGTATATGCTCCTTTTTCTTCCCAGTGCATATTTTGTGCTCCTATTTTTATGTTTGTATTTTGAGCTGTAAGTAAACTATAAAATAAATCTGTATATGGAACACATAGTACTATTTCTTCTTTTGCGTTTGCTACTTTGTTTGAAAGTTGTTCTATGAAGCTTATTGCTTCATTTGGTAACATATTCATTTTCCAATTTCCAGCAATTACTCTTTTTCTCATACAACCTCCTCTTTACTATTTTCTTTTTTATCTTTATTGTATATTTTCTCATCTATCTTATATAGCAATTCTTCTGTTTCTTTATTATATGGTATCCTCATTCGAGGGTCTTGATGCCTAATTCTACTTTTTACTTCCTCATATCTCATAAAGAAAAGTTTATCTACCTCTTCATCTTGCTTTTTATAATATGATAACGGATGATCTAAATATACTATAAATTCATGCACTAAATATCTTCCTTCTCTTTGTAATTTTGTAAGATCTATTTCAAATTCCATTACATATTGCATTCTTCCAGCTAAATCTTCTATTTTAGTTCCAATTTCCTCTGTTGCCTCTCTTATCATGGCTTGTGTTTTGGTTTCGTTTGCTTTAACGTGACCTGATACACTTACATCTATCATGTCTGGGTCATTTTCTTTTCCTTTACTTCTTCTTTGCATTAATACTTGTTTTGTTTTTGGATTTATTACCCATAATTGAACTGCCTCTACAAGTAAACCTTGCTCTATTGCTTGCTCTCTTGTCGTTGTACCTACTTTTTCATAATTATCATTAAAATAATTTAACTGTTCGGATTTATCTTTCGTTAGTTGTACTTTATATTTTTCTAATGACATTATTCCGCCTCTTACTCTATATAATTATTTATCTTGCAAACATTCAATTCCTGGTAATTTCTTACCCTCTAAAAATTCTAGTGAAGCTCCTCCTCCAGTTGAAATATGAGTCATTTTATCAGCTAGACCAATTTTTTCTATTGCAGCTGCTGAATCTCCTCCACCTATAATAGTTGTGCAATCTGTTAAGCTTGCTAATAATTTAGCTATTGAAACTGTACCGTTTGCAAATATTTCGTATTCTGAAAGTCCAACTGGACCATTCCATACTATTGTTTTTGCATTTTTTAATTCTTCTTCAAAAGCTTCTATTGATTTTGGTCCAATATCTAAACCTTCCCAACCATCTGGAATTTCGTCAGAATTTACTATTTTAGTATTTGCTGTTCCACTAAATTCATCTGCAATAACATTATCTACTGGAAGCATTAATTTTACGCCTTTTTGCTTTGCCTTTTCCATTAAACTTTTAGCTAAATCTAATTTATCTAATTCACAAATAGAATTTCCAACATTATAGCCCATTGATTTAAAGAATGTGTATGCCATTCCTCCACCTATAATTAGTGTATCTACTTTTTCTAATAAGCTATCTATAACGCCTATTTTATCTGATACTTTCTTTCCACCTAATATAGCTACAAATGGTCTTTTAGGATTTTCTAAAGCATTACCTAAAAAGTTTAATTCTTTTTCAATTAAGAAACCTGATACAGCTGGTAAAAAGCTTGCTACACCTGCTGTTGAACTATGTGCTCTATGAGCCGTTCCAAAAGCATCATTTACATATACTTCTGCCAAATCTGCTAATTCTTTTGATAAACTTTCATCATTTTTTTCTTCTCTACTGTCATATCTAACATTTTCAAGTAAAACAATTTCACCATTTTGCATATTTGAAGTAAGAGCTTTTGCAGATTCTCCTGTTACATCTTCTGCTAGCTTTACTTCTTTTCCTAATAATCTTGAAAGTTCTTCTGCTACTGGTTTTAATGAAAATTCTGGTTTAACTTCACCCTTTGGCCTTCCTAAATGAGAACAAAGAATTATTTTACAGTTATTATCAAGTAGATATTGAATAGTAGGAATTGCTCCTACTATTCTTCTGTTATCTGTTATTTTTCCTTGTTCATCTAAAGGTACGTTAAAGTCACACCTAACTAAAACTTTTTTGTCTTTCAAATCTATATCTCTAACTGTTTTTTTGTTCATACTAACATTCTCCCTTCAGATTTATACTTTATAAAAACTATCCTCTTGAAGCCATATAAACTGCTAAATCTACAAGTTTATTTGAATATCCCCATTCATTATCATACCATGCAACTAATTTTACAAATGTATCTGTTAAAGATATTCCTGCTGTTGCATCAAATATTGATGTGTGAGGGTCTGTTAAAAAATCTGATGATACAACTGGATCATCTACATATTCAATAATTCCTTTAAATTCGTTCTCTGAAGCCTTTTTCATAACTGCGCATATTTCTTCCATTGTAGCTGGCTTTGCTAAATTACATGTTAAATCTACAACTGAAACATCAACTGTAGGTACTCTAAATGCCATACCTGTTAATTTTCCATTTAATTCTGGTATAACTTTTCCAACTGCTTTTGCAGCACCTGTAGATGATGGAATGATATTTGCTGATGCAGCACGTCCACCTCTCCAGTCCTTTTTAGAAGCACCATCAACAGTTTTTTGTGTTGCTGTTGTGCTATGAACTGTTGTCATTAATCCATCTACTATTCCAAAGTTATCGTTTATAACTTTTGCAAGAGGTGCTAAACAGTTTGTTGTACAAGACGCATTTGATACTATATTCATACTTGGATCATAAGATGTATGGTTAACTCCCATTACAAACATTGGAGCATCTTTTGAAGGTGCACTTATAACTACTTTTTTAGCTCCTGCATCTATATGTGCTTGTGCCTTTTCTGTAGTTGTAAATACTCCTGAACATTCCAATACATATTCTACTCCATCTTTTCCCCATGGGATATTGTGTGGATCCATTTCATTATATACTTTTATTTCTTTTCCATTTACTATTAATGTATTATCTTTTGAAGATACTTCTCCGTCAAATCTTCCATGTACTGTATCGTATTTTACCATATATGCCATGTAGTCTGCTGTAATAAATGGGTCATTTATTGCGACTACATCTACTTCTCCTTTTTTTAAAGCTGCTTGAAAAGCTAAATTTCCAATTCTTCCAAATCCATTAATTCCAACTTTAACTGTCATATTAATTTCCTCCATTCTTTGCGTTTATTACGCACTTTTTTTGGTATTTTTAACCAGTATTATTTTATACTAAATTTACTATATTTTCAAGTGTTATGCAATTCTTTTTTTAATATTCCCCAAATTTATATAATATATGTTAGCAAAATATTAATATATTATTTATTTAGTAACTCCCAGCTACATAATAGCTTGTTTAAAAATTTATTTGTGTAAAACAAGTTTTACAAAATAAATTTTTTTACAAGCTATAATTTGCTGGTCCCCACAAAATGTTACTAAATAAATAATATATTAATATTTTGTCAAATAACTTAAAAAGTTTACTATAAATAGTAAACTTTTTTAAGTAAATTATTCAGTTAATTTTTTTACATCATCTTGAAAAAAATCTCTTTTATTAAAGCCTGCTGACATAAACCTCCATGCAGCCTTTTTATTAGTTAGCCATACAAATTTTGCATTATTCCTTTTATTATTTATAATTTTATCAACCATAAAGTTTGCAATAGTTTCAGGGTAATCTCCTAAAATATTATATACTTTTTTAGTTTTTTCATCTAATTCAATTTTTTCTCCGTCACCTAAAGCTGTGTGTATAAAGTTTGTAATCATTATTCCTGGAGTTATTTTTCCAATTAATACCCCTGTATTCAACTCCTCTGCTTCATGTGCTAATGCCTCTGTAAAATATGTTACTGCTCTTTTAGATGTACCATAAATTGAAAGCCCAGTGATAGTAGCATCATTACTTCCATGACCTTCTACATTAAATATTTGACCACTATGCTGTTTTTCCATAACTTGCATTATTAATTTTGAACAAAGAATAGTTCCTTTTAAATCAACTTCTATTAATCTATCTATAACCTTTTTTTCTACTTTCCATATTGGCACATTAGTTTGATTTACTCCTGCATTATTTATCCATATATCTATAGTTTTTGTTTCTTTTAATGTGTTATCTATTAAATTTTGTATATCTTCTTCTTTCGTGATATCTGTTTCAAATGTAAGAACTTTCCCATCATATTTCATCTCTTCTAAATTCTTTTTTGCTTCCTCTAAACTTTCTTTGTTTACATCACATAGTACAACATTAAAATTTCTTTTTCTAAATAATTTTATCATAGCATAGCCAAATCCTCTGGCACTACCTGTAATTACAACTGTTTTCATAATTTTTCCTCCTTGCTTTTCATTTGTTTTCCCTACTTAATATTTTTTCATATTTTTATTAACTAGTCAATAATTAATTCCTTCTTTTTATATACATATTTTTATTTTTTCATTTTTAGATATATATCACTTAAAATATCTTCCAGTATTTTAAAAGTTTGCTTGTCCCTTATAGGAAAGCGTATTATTTCACTTATAAATATAATTAACAATGTTATAACATTAATAATAATTACTATTATTGCTACATATATTAAGCAATAAAATATAAAAACTCCTGCATCTTCTATATTAACTTTAGAAATATAGTTTGTGCCAATTGCAATAGCTAAAGGTATTATGAACACTAATTGTATGTTCATAATAATATTTGTACTAGTTTTATTTTTTCTTAATGTTTCTATTATAAAAAGTATTTTGTGTTTTTTCATTAATTTATTTTTTAACAAATATTTTTTTATCATATTAGTTTCATAATTATTTACTGCTTTAAAAAATTTTTTTGATTCAATATCTACATTCTTTAAATTTATATAGTTTAATTCTTTCATCTCTATTTTATCTTTATTCATGGCAATTACAGAATTTACATGTTTTATATATTTAATTAAAAAAAGACATATGATTATAGAAATAAAAAATAATTCTAGCCCATTTACTACTATACTATTAATCTCCTTAAAGCAGTTTTCTATTGCTATAACTCCTAAAGTAGCAATTATTATCAATATTAATGCATCTTTTTTCAATTTATGTATAACTTTATATTTTAAGCTTATACTTTCATAGTATTCTAAAATATTATTCATTAAGTTTTCCCCTATTCTTTATTCATTAATATATCTTCTGGATTATACCTATTGTCTGGTATTTCACGTTCTATTTCTACACCATTTACTTTATAAATTAAACTTGCAAATTTGGGTCTTTTACTAATAAATGAATTCATGCTACTTTCTGCTAAATTTAATAGATATACCATAGTCAATTTTTTGTTTTTAATATTGTTTTCAAAAATCCCGCCATTTCTATATATTTGTTCATAAGCTTCTGATTTCAAATCATCTTTTATATCAAAGCATTTGTAAGCACTGCATTTTATATTAGATTTTATTTCCAAATAACTATTAATGTCTTGATAAATATCCTCAAAAAACTTATTTGACATTCTTGTATCCTTTAATATGATTATGCCTTTATTGTTATTTTCTAATGCATACTTATACACACTATATATTCTTTTATGTTTAGCTATATTTTTTATTATCTCATCTTCGTTTGAATTATATATTCTTTTTATTTTCTCAATATCATCTTTATTTATAGACATATCTCCATATATATATTTAATATCCAAATCTAACTTTAATGTACTTTTGCTATTACAGCCTTTTCTTATTTCATTTATCGCTTTATCCGTTAATTTATATTTTTCCTTTAAAATTTCAATATATATCTTATCTTTTGTATTTATAATTATGTTTTTAAAAGTTTCTATTTCATTTTGAGAATATATAGTTATAAAACAACTACAATTAATATTCTTTCTAAATTTATACCTAGCTGCTTGCGATATATCGAATATTCTATACATATCCTCCTTTTCTATTTTTTCATTTGTATAAATTGTATTTAGTAATTGTAAAGACATTCTCTGCCTATGATACAAATTATATTTGTTAGACAATTTCATACGCAAAAAAGAATCCATATACACTCCTCCTTCTAATAATTAATTTGCTTTCTTGTGTATACGAATTCTTTAATCATAAGTTTATAATTGTTCTTAATTTAGCATAAAATGATATTTTTTGCAAGTTTTTCACAAAATTTAATATAATTTATTTTTTTATTTTCACATGGTTCACCTTACTTTAAACACATTACTTTATTTACTATAATTCCAAATACTTAAATGACCTTTAGCACTAATTGGTTTATCTAAAATTTCTATATTTTCTAATATCCAAGCATATCTTCCCTCTGAATATTCTCCGCAAATATATTCTTGATAATGATTTTTTCTCATATCTTCTACATATTCTTTAGTCATTTTTATGCAATCAACTAAATTACATTTGCAAATTATATTTCCATAGTTCATATCATTATTTTTTACTAAATTCATTAATTCATCATTTTGTTTAGTTTCTCTACTAATTTTAGTTGAACTTGCATGAATATATAATGCTCCTCTGTATGATGTTTTCCAACTTCTAGTCTCAACTTTTTTCTTTCCATTTTTTATTAATGTTGCATAAGGTTCTGTTAAACTTAAAACTTTCATAGCACTTTTATTTCTCCTTTTGAGCTTTAATTATAACTTGTCATATTCTTCATCTGTAACAGGTTCAAGCCATTCATTAGAAGCATTTTCTCCAGGTATTTCTACTGCTATATGACTAAACCAACAATTTGCTTTTGCACCATGCCAATGTTTTACATTAGCAGGAATTACAACAATATCTCCTTCTTTTAAACTTTGGGCTGGTTTTCCCTCTTCTTGATACCAACCTTCTCCTTCAACACAAATTAAAACTTGACCTCCACCTTTTTCTGCTTTATGAATATGCCAATTATTTCTACATCTAGGTTCAAAAGTTACATTTGCAAATCCTATTCCATTTTCTGTTTTAGCAAGTTGTTTTAAATATGAATT
>CANQRI010000050.1 GCA_947626235.1 uncultured Clostridia bacterium
GATTAGCTAAACGGCATGCCTGTCGCACTGATAGAAGCGCAAGGATAATATCCCTGCGCTTTAATTGGTAAAAATATTCAATTATATAAATTCATTTCTATTAAAGTCTGAAGTTCCGGATAATTAGCATATGAGCTTTTAGTTTCACCTTTGTAAATGTCCGTCCAGAGTAACTTTATAGCATTATTTCTAGAATGATAATTTACTATTCTATAAATTACTAATGTTATTATCTCTGGTTTTTCTTTTCTAATTACTACATAGTCTCCTATTCTAACTTTTATTCTATCACCATATTTTTCTTTAAACCATGAACTGAAAACTCTTTTAGTTGTACCAGGTTTTGAACCATCACTTGGAATATACATGTTGTTTTCTTCATCAAAAAGTAATATTCCAAGAGTATCGTATTTTATGCTCCTTTCATTATACACTCCACAATGTTTGTCATATAGCTTAACTCTTGCTCCTCTATATTGAGCTTCATAAAAAAAATTAGCACTGGAAACATACAAAATCATATGTTCATTAGATTTTACATACTCTACAACATCTTGGTCTTCTAATTTAACTATTTCTATTTTATTCCTTCTATCGTTTTCTAAAAAATTCAAAAATAGTTTACAATTTCGAATATCTGATTCTGAAGCATGAATTTTGCCATTTGCCATTTTAGTTGCTGTTCTAAATGCTTGCTGTGTTATGTATAAAGTATTTCCAAAAAACACATTTGAATATACTATACTCATAAACTTCTTAACATAAAACATTGAAAAATCTAATAAAATTTTCATGTCCCTCCGAAAGAATTCCTTATTAAAGAAGTCTATTCTTTCTGCATCATACGACTTTTCTAATTCTGTATAAACCCGGTTTTCTCTTTTCATTTTGCATTCTCCTCTTGATATATTTTTACATTCCTAAAAATTGCATACTACTATTTTATCATACTTTCCATAATATTGCAACTAATAGGGACGGGGTTAAATAGTTTAGCCAGCTAAACTATTTAACCCCGTCCCTATTAGTTTAATACATTCCGTCCATTCCTCCTGCTGGCGCATCATGTGCACCACAAGAACAATTTTCTTCTTTTTTATCTGTTACTATGCTTTCTGTTGTAAGTACCATAGATGCTATTGAAGCTGCATTTTGAAGTGCGCTTCTTGAAACTTTAGTTGGGTCTACAATTCCTACTTTTTTCATATCTACATAAGTATTATTTGCAGCATTAAATCCAACTCCCTTTTCACTAGATTTAACTTTTTCTACAATAACAGCTGGTTCCAAACCTGCATTTATTGCTATTTGCTTTGTTGGTTCTTCCAATGCTTTTAACACTATTCTTCCGCCCAATTTTTCATCGCCATCTAATGATTCTACTACTTTTTCTACATCTGGAATAACATTTATATAAGCTGTTCCTCCACCTGCAACAATACCTTCTTCTACTGCTGCTCTTGTTGCAGATAAAGCATCTTCTATTCTTAACTTTTTATCTTTCATTTCAACTTCAGTAGCTGCTCCAACACCTATTACAGCAACACCTCCTGCAAGTTTTGCTAGTCTTTCTTGAAGCCCCTCTTTAGTAAACTCACTCTTTTCCTCTTGAATTTGAGATTTAAGCATAGCTATTCTATCAGCTATTTGTTGTTTATCTCCCATACCATCAACTATTATAGTGTTTTCCTTTTGAATTTTAACTTGTTTTGCTCTACCTAATTGCTCAACTGTTGTATCTTTTAACTCTAATGCTAAATCTGATGTAATAACTTCTCCACCTGTTAAAATTGCAATATCTTGTAACATTTCCTTTCTTTTATCACCATATCCAGGAGCCTTTACAGCAACTACATTTAAAACACCTCTTAATTTATTTAATATAAGTGTTGATAGAGCTTCTCCTTCAATATCTTCACATATAATAACAAGCTTTCCTGAATTTTGCATTAAACTTTCTAATAAAGGTAAAATTTCTTGAATATTACTAATTTTTTTATCTGTAATTAATATATAAGGATTATCCATAATAGCTTCCATTTTTTCTGTATCTGTAACCATATATGGAGAAACATATCCTTTATCAAACTGCATACCTTCAACAACATTTAATTCAGTATTTGAAGTTTTAGATTCTTCTATAGTAATAACTCCATCTTTAGAAACCTTTTCCATAGCCTCTGAAATTAAATTTCCTACTTCTTCGTTATTTGCAGAAATACTTGCAACCCTTGCAATATCCTCTTTTCCATTTACAGGAACACTAATACCCTTTAAAGAATTAACAGCTACATCAACAGCCTTATCAATTCCTCTTTTAATTGCCATTGGATCTCCGCCAGCAGCTACATTCTTAACACCTTCTTTAATCATGCTTTGTGCTAAAACGGTAGCTGTTGTAGTACCATCACCTGCAACATCATTAGTTTTAGTAGAAACTTGCTTTACAAGTTGTGCTCCCATATTTTCAAAAGGATCATCTAACTCTATTTCCTTTGCTATTGTAACACCATCATTTGTAATTAATGGACTTCCAAATTTCTTATCCAACACAACATTTCTACCTTTTGGCCCTAATGTTACCTTAACTGTATCTGCTAACTGATTAACTCCATTCAATAAACTTTTTCTAGCATCTTCACCAAATTTAATATCTTTTGACATTTTACATTCCTCCTAAACTATTAAACTATTAGGGACGGGGTTAAATAGTTTAATACCCAATCAAGTCCCTATAAATTTTATAATTACACTATATATAATTTTATGATTTAATATACTAAAGCCAAAACATCACTTTGTTTTACTATTATAAATTCTTCTCCATCATATTTAACTTCTGTACCTGCATATTTATTTACAATAACTTTATCACCTTTTTTTATGTTCATTTTCACTTCTTTTCCATCTACTTCTCCACCTGGTCCTACTTCTATAACTTCTGCTATTTGTGGGTTATCTTGAGATTTTCCTGCTAATATTATTCCACTTTTAGTTGTTTCCTCGCTTTCTAACATTTTTATAAGTACTCTGTCTGCTAATGGTTTTATCATTTTCATTACCTCCTATAAATAATTATATAATATTTTAGCAGTCTTTATTCGAGACTGCTAATAATTTATACCCATTTATATAAAAAGTCAATATATATTTAGTAAATTTCACATATTTTTCACATTTTTAACTAAACTATTAGGGACGGGGTTAAATAGTTTAGCCGTATGCCAATTATAGTTTGACATATCAATATTTAATTATGTAGAATTTAATTATATAAATATTTTAATATGTAATGTTTAATTATATAAATATTTTACTATATAATGTTTAATTATATAACAATTCATAAAATAATATAATTATATTATTCTGTCAACTTTTTAATATGCTAACTAACCTATTCCTTGGAATACTGAATTTTTTTATAATATCATTATATGTGATACTTCCCCCATCTTTTACAAATTTTATAAGATTTGAAAAAATTCTATAATTTTTTAGAACATCAATTAAGTTATATGAATTCTCATCCATAAATTCATTTATTAAACTATCCATTTTCTCATTCGTGTTTTGATTTATATCCATAAATAAATTGATATTTTTATTATACTGATTTATTAAATCTACATAATTTTCATTTTCAAATATTGTACTTAATATTTCAGACTTTGCACAGCCACTATTATTTATATAATCATTAGCTGAAGAATATTCATAATCTTGACATTTTAATACTATACATGCCTTTACGGGGTTTTGATGTATGTAATTTATACACTTTAGAAAATATCTTCTGCCATTCACCGCTTCACTTAAGTACCTATCTTTATATACATGACCTATCTGATTTTTGCATACTCTATTATAATATATTGCATAAGATGTATTGACTTTTTGCATAAATTTAGATAAGTTTTCTATTTCTTTCGCATACACTAACATATGTACATGATTATCCATAATGCAATATGCAATTACTTGTATACCAGTTTCTTCTTTTGTTTTATTCATTAAGTCTAAATATTTTTGCTTGTACTTTCTTTCCTTGAATATGTACTCATCTTTTTCCGCATGAATTATTACATGAAAAAAAGATGTATCATAATCTTTTCTTGCTACTCTAGGCATAAAAATCACTTTCCTTTCTTTTAAATGAGCAATAAATATAAAATTTCCCCTTATATTATATTTATTTTTCATGCTCTTTAAATGATCTTTTAATCATTTAAGAATAAAAATTTATTTTAGGCCCTTTTTAAGATATTTACATCTTTTCCTCTTTTTGTTTATTTTAATTATTTATATTAAAAATTTATTTTGCACATATTTTTTATATATTTCAAAATTTATTTTTATATATAACAATCAATAAACATTCTAATTTATTGGAAATGCATTAAACTATTTAACCCCGTCCCTAATAGTTTAATAGTTTAATGTTTTAAAATATTCCTACGATATTTCCGTCTTCATCTATATCTATTTGTTCTGCCGCTGGCTTCTTTGGAAGTCCTGGCATTGTCATTATTTTTCCTGTTAATACTACTATGAATTCGGCACCTGCTCGCAATTTTACTTCTTTTACGTGTATTGCAAAAGGTTCTTTGCATTCAAGGTTTTTAGCATCATCTGATAGTGAGTATTGTGTTTTTGCTATACAAATTGGAACTTTTTTGTATATTCCATTTTCTGTTTCTTCTATTTGTTTTATTTGCTCTATTGCTTCTTCTGAATATTCTACATCTGTTGCGCCGTATATACTTTTTGCAACCTTTTCTATCTTTTCCTTTATACTATCTTCTAAATTATATATATATTTAAAATCATTTTGATTTTGATTATTATTTTCACAAAGTTGTATTACTTTATTTGCTAAATCCGTGGCACCTTCTCCACCTTTTTCCCAACTTTCTACTAAACTTAACATTACTCCTTTTTCTAGTAGTTTTTGTTGTAAACATTCAATTTCATTTTGCGTATCATGTGTGTATTTATTTATTGCGACTATTACATTTAATCCAAATTTATTTTTTATGTTATCTACATGTTTTAATAAATTTTCTATTCCTCTATTCAAGAATTCTATGCTTTCTGTTTTTATTTCTTCTTTAGACATTCCTCCATGATATTTTAATGCTTTTATTGTTGCAACTAATACCACTACACTTGGAACTTCTCCTAATACTCTTGTTTTTATATTTAAGAATTTTTCTGCTCCTAAATCTGCTCCAAATCCTGCCTCTGTTACAACATAATCTCCTAATTTTAGTGCTAATTTTGTAGCTATAACACTATTGCAACCATGTGCAATATTTGCAAATGGACCACCATGTATTATTGCAGGCGTGTGCTCTAATGTTTGTACTAAATTTGGATTAATTGCATCTTTTAATAACACTGCCATTGCTCCTTCTGCTTTTAAATCTGATGCTTTTATTGGGTTTCCTTCTTTATTGTAGCCTACTATTATGTTACCAAGTCTTCTTTTTAAATCTTTTAAATCCTTTGCTAAACAGAAAATTGCCATTACTTCTGAAGCAACAGATATATCGAATCCATCTCTTCTAGGTACAATATTTTTTTCTTCTGATAACCCGTATCTACAACTCTTAACTGTCTATCATTTAAGTCTACGCATCTTTTCCATGTGACTTTTTCAAATCCTAATTCATTTCCATTATATATATGATTATCTATCATAGCAGATAATAAATTGTTTGCCGATGTAATTGCATGAATATCTCCTGTAAAATGAAGATTTATATCTTCCATAGGAGCTACCTGAGAGTAACCTCCACCTGTTGCTCCTCCTTTTATTCCAAATACTGGCCCAAGTGATGGTTCTCTTAATGCAAGAATTGATTTTTTCCCAACTTTTCTAATTCCATCTGCTAAACCTATTGCCATTGTTGTTTTACCTTCTCCTAATGGAGTTGGATTAATTGCAGTAACTAATATTAATTTTCCATTTTTCTTATTTTTTATTTTTTCATATGTATCTAAAGAGATTTTAGCTTTATATTTTCCATATTGCTCTATTTCTTCTTCACTAATTTCTAATTTTTTGGCTACGTCTACTATATTATCTAGCTTTACTCTCCTTGCAATTTCTATATCCTCCATCATTGTTCCTCCTTTTAGGCGTTTTATAATTTATTTTAGAATCTTTATATATTTTGCAATTCATTATTTATTTTACAATTTATTATTCATGCATTAAGTCATTTATTAAAGTATTAATCCAACTATAATTCCTATTACCGCTCCTACAAAAACTTGTTTAGGAGTATGTCCTAATACTTCTACCAATTTTTCTGATACCTCGCCACCAGTAAGCCCAGGCGTCTCTATTATTTTATTTAATAACTTTGCTTGTTTACCAGCTGCTCTTCTGACCCCTGCAGCATCATACATAACAACAGATGCAAATACAACAGCCATTGCAAATTGATATGAATTTATCCCTGCAGCTTTTCCAATCATAGTTGCCAGACATGTTACTACTGCTGAATGTGAACTTGGCATACCTCCTGCCCCTAATATTCTTTTAAAATTAAATTTATGCGTTGTTACTAAATCCCATATCAATTTAAATAATTGTATACAAAACCATATTGCAAATGGTGTTATTAAAAATTTATATTCTTGATAAAATTCTAGCATTTTTATTTCCCCTTTTTCTATTGTTCATCACTTTCAAAATTTTCTTCTACTAATTCTCCATCTTTTTGTAGCAAAATAGTAATTTTCTTTTCAGCATTTTCCAAAATTTCGCTACATTTTTTTGAAAGTTTCATACCTTCTTCAAATTTAGCAACAGAACTATCTAAATCTAAATCTCCTTTTTCTAATTCGTTTGCTATTTGTTCCAAATTTTCCATTGCTTTTTCAAAACTTATATCTTCCTTACCCATTTTCGTTTCCTTTCTTCTTAAAAGACCTATATGTTCGAAATTAAATTTGCCCTTCTAAATTTTTATTAATAGACATCCTGCTCCATAAAAATGCCAGTTTGTACGTTTACAGTATAAAAAGCTTCTGCTCTAGTTGTTTGTTTATTTCTGACTGCTACTGTATAAGTTCCATCTGCATTTTTTTCTGCAATAAACTCAACACTTTCATCATCGCCCCATTCTTCCTTTACTATTTCTATTGCTATTTCTTCATCTGTTTTAGACGGCGTAGATGGTGTACTTTGATTAGTTCCTTCACTTGTTTTTTCACTGTTTGTAACTTGTGTATTTTCTACTACATTTTCTGCTTGTAGTTCATTTGCTACAACATTTTCACTGTTTTGGGAATTTTCAACATTTTGCATTTCATTTTGAAACACATTTTCAGTTATATTTTCTTCCATATTATTGTTTGAATTTTGATTATTACTAATTATACATGCCACTATTATTGCTGCACATATTACTAATACTAACCCTGCTATTAATACGACTTTTTTGTTCATATTCATTCCTCCATTCATTTACACAATTTTAGCTTTATTTTCTCCATCTATAAATTTTAATGTTATTTCATCATTTGCTTTTAAAACCTTTGAACTTTTAACAATTTTTCCATTTAGCTCTGTAATAGAATAGCCTCTTGTCAATGTTTTCAATGGACTTAACGCATCTATTCTAGCTATTTCTTTTACCATTTTTGTTTTTGAATCTTTTAATTTTATTTTTATTGCATTTTCTATTATCTTTACTTTTTTGTCAAGTAACATATATTGCTCATTTATATTTTGTAATGGATTTGAAAATGCTCTACTTTTCATACATTTTTCGAATCTTAATCTCATAAATTCTACTTTTTTCTTTAAAGCAGTTTTATATCTATTATTATAAATATGTAATCTTTCCTTTACATCATCTATGTTTGCCACAGCTAATTCTGCAGCTGCTGATGGAGTTGGCGCTCTTAAATCTGCTACAAAATCTGCTATTGTAAAATCAGTTTCATGCCCAACTGCTGATATTATTGGAATTTCAGAATCATAAATTGCTCTTGCAACTATTTCTTCATTAAATGGCCATAAATCCTCTAATGAGCCTCCACCTCTTGCTACAATTATAACATCAGCTAACTTTTTTTCATTCATTAAACTAATTGCACTTACTATTTTAGGTGCTGCATCTTTTCCCTGCACTGGTACAGGCAATAGCTTTATATACACATTGGGATTTCTTCTTGTAGATACATTTATAATATCCCTTATTACAGCTCCTGTGTTAGATGTTAAAACCCCTATGCATTTGGGCATTATAGGAATTTTCTTTTTGTGAGATGCATCAAATAAGCCTTCATTTTCTAATTTTGCTTTTAACCTTTCATATTCTGCATATAAGTCTCCAACACCATCTTGTTTCATTGCCTTTGCATATATTTGATATACTCCATCTCGTTCAAACACAGATACTGTGCCTAAAATAATTACTTTCATTCCATCTTTTGGAATGAAATTTAAATTTGCAGTATACGTTTTAAACATTACACACTTTATTAAAGAATTTTCGTCTTTAAGCGTAAAATACATATGCCCAGTATAATGATGCTTAAAGTTCGATATTTCACCTTTTACTAATACATTTTTTAAAAATTCATCTTGTTGAAATTTTTCTTTAACATACATATTCAATTCTGTAACTGATATTGGCTTATACTCCACTTTATTTCTCCTTGCTTCTTGGTATTTGGTTCATTTTGATTTATATACATTATTTGTTTGTATTTTTACTATTGAGTTCACTTGTTTTAGCTATTTTTTTAATTGTGTTCTAATCACACATTATTTACCTATAATTTTTAATTATTTTAGCTTATATTTTTGTCTTTCACAATACTTGCTAAAATACCATTTACAAATGATTTTGAAGAATCATCTCCATACTTTTTAGCAAGCTCTACCGCCTCATTGATAACAACTTTATATGGAACATCTGAATTTAAAAGTTCATAAATAGCAAGTTTTAAAATTGCTGTATCTATTTTAGATATTCTATCTATTGACCATTTTTCTTTTAGATTTTTTTCTATTAAGCCTACTATTTCTTCTAAATTTTTGTTAATTCCATTAAAAGTTTCCTTTATATATTTTTTCTCGTTCTCATTTTTAACTTCAAATTCTTCAATAAAAATATCAACTTGTTCTTGTCCAATATCTTTTTGAATTTCATTACTATATAACAATTTAAATGTTAATTCCCTGGTTTCTGTTCTATTCATAACTACCTCTTACATTTTATCTATAAAATTCTTCAATTTTTCCTTTACTTCATCTTTATTCTTTTGTATATAATTGCCAGCATATGCACACGCAACAATTACTATTATACCAATTATAATTATGTATAACCTTGTAAGCATTAACAATATTGCTACTATTATTCCTATTACAATACCTCCATAATTTGCAAAGAACTCTTTAAAATTGTCCATATTAACCATCCTTTCTAGGCACAACTTTTAAACTCTGTATTTTACCTTTCGCCAGTCGCTTTATATACTTTGTTATTGTTAAATTATATAATCGTTATTACTATATATTAATTTTATTGCTATATATTATCGCTATGCATTAATAGTTGTTATTGTTTGTTCAGGTTTCTTTTGTAATTCTCTTACCGTTATATTAACCTCTTTTACCTCTAAATCTGAAGACTTTTTAATTGTATTTTTTATTTTGGTTTGAAGATTTGATGATAACTCTTTTATTACTGCAGATTCTTTTACATTAAACATTACATTTATTATCAAATTATGTTCCTTATCTAGCACTATTCTAGTAACTGGGTCTTCTGCACTTTCAAAACCTGCTACTATATTATTAACTAATTCTTCCAACGTATTTTTTGATATAACTAATTGTCCATCATCATTTTTTAGTAAGATTCCATCTTTTACACCATTTATTTCTTTTACTTTTGAATTAAAGAATATGCATTTAATTGCAAGTAAAATAAATATTATTGAAACTGCTAATATTATATTTGAAGCCACTTCATTATTTAAAGCACTATGTATTATCGAATTTATTGTATCTAAACTCACCCATTTAAATATTAATACACACATTATTACTGAAAGTATTAGTGCCAATATTGAAAATATTTTTAATCCTATTTTATCTATTAATTTCATTTAAATTTCATTCCCTTCTACCTATATGGAATTTTAATTATTAATTAAATAGGGACACAGAAGCTCCGCGTCCCCTTTTAGATAGATTTTATTCTCCATCTTTTTCTTCGTCTTTAGTTTCTGTATTAACACCTTGTACATGAACATTTACTTCTAAAACTTTTAAACCAGTCATTGTTTCTACTGCTTTTTTTACTCTGTTTTGAATTTCAAAAGCTACATCTGGTATTCTTACACCATATTCTACTATAATGTTAACATCTATTTTTGTTTCTTTATCTCCTACTTCTACTTTAATTCCTTTTGCTAAATTTTTCTTTCCACTTAATACTTCTGTAATTCCTCCTGCAAAGCCACCTGCCATTGATGCAACTCCTGATACTTCTGATACAGCTACACCTGCTATTACAGCTACTACATCGTCTGCTATTTTTATTTCATCTGATTGATTTGTATCTGTTAATGTTATTTCCTCGCTTTTTTCTACCTTTTCCTCTTTTTTAACTTCTTTTTCTTCCATTGTTTATACCTCCTAAATTTTATATTTACTATTTAGATATTATAAGTATACCAATTTGATTTTTATTTTACAACTGTTTTTGCAAAATTTTTTTCGATTACTAAACTATTAGGGACGGGGTTAAATAGTTTAGCAAATTTATTTTATATTTCAAAACAATAATATTATATTTTTCTT
>CANQRI010000051.1 GCA_947626235.1 uncultured Clostridia bacterium
AATCCCTCAATTTTGTCGTTTACACCGCCAATAGGTTGAATTTCACCTTTTTGATTTACAGAACCAGTAACGGCGATAGATTGATTAATTGGAATTCCAGAAAGGCTAGAAAGTAGGGCATAAAGCTCTGTGCTAGAAGCACTATCTCCATCAACTCCATTATATAGTTGTTCAAAACATATACTTGCTGTAAGAGATAAAGGTATGTCTTGAGCGAACTTTTCTCCTAAATATGCACTTAATATAAATACACCTTTTGTATGTGATGAACCAGAAAGGTCAACTTCTCGTTCAATATTTATAATACCATTTTTGCCTGTATAAGTATTTGCTGTAATTTTTACAGGTTTTCCAAATGTATAATCTCCGATTGTCATAATAGTTAATCCATTAATTTGACCAACTTTAAAGCCAGATGTGTCTATTAAAAGAGTATTATCCTTTATCATTTCTATATATTTAGCATCATATTTTTTTATTCTTTCAACTCTTTCTTTTAAAGCTTTATCAACATATTCACCAGAAACGACTTTTTTTCTGTCCATTAAAGCCCAAGTTCCAGCTTCTCCAACAACCTCTGCTAAATCATTAAATCTAGTAGATAGTTTGGTTCTATCTTCAGATAATCTGCTAGCATATTCAACTATTTTAGAAACGGCAGACCTATCTAAAGGAGGTAAGTCTTCTTGTTTGCAAAATCCGCTAATAAATCTAGCAAGTTTTACTTTATTTTCAGTTGTATTTGGAGCATCATCTTCAAATTCTACTTTTATTTTAAATAACTTTTTAAAGTCATTATCCATAGCAAGTAAAGTTTGGTATATAGCTTCGTTTCCTATTAAAATAACTTTTAAATCTAAAGGAATAGGTTCAGGTTTTAATGAAACCATTACCATAGAACTACGTTGATCAGCAGTATTTTCAATAGCAATTTCCTTAACACGTAGAGCCTTTTTTAAGGCATCATAGCATATACCATTTGCAAGTAAATCACTTGCTTGAAAAATAATATAACCACCATTTGCACTTTGCATAAGACCAGGTTTTAACATAGTATGGTCAGTTTTTAAAGCACCATAGTAATTTTCATATTCTAGCTTTCCAAAAATATTATGATATGAATAGTTAGAGTCCATAATTACAGGAGCACCTTGTAAATTGCTATTATCTACAAATAAATTAACACGATAATTAAGCCAAGGCTTTGGGGGTTCAGGTCTTGGACCGTTCATCATAGGTTGTTTAACATTTTCATCTCTATTAATAAAAAGAGGAATATTTTTTAAAACATCTTGTTTTATATCATTTAAAAATTTATTTAATTTTTTATTTCTTTTATATTTTGATTTTATATAGTTGATGTGTGTATTAACTGTAAGAAGAGCAATATTAGACTGCCAATCTTCAATTCTTTTATCTGAAGCTCTTTCTATTTCTTTAATTTTACTAATAACTTCTATAATTTGTTGTTGAACTATATTAGATTTTTCTTCAAATTCCTTTTTTACATTTTCATCTAATTTATCAAATTCTTCTTCTTCAATGGTTTTACCATCAATAACAGGCATCATGTAAATACCATTTTGAGCAGATTTAACTTGAAAACCATTTTTTAAAGATTCTGTATTTAATTGTTCTAATAGAGATGCACGTTTAGCTTCAAATTCTTGTTTAATTAAAGTTTTTTCTTTCTCAAAATCATCATTATTGAATGTTTTTGTAATGTCGTTTCGAATTTCTTTTATAAAAGTATCCATAGTTTCCTTAAATTCTTTACCTTGACCAGCAGGGAAAGAAACGGCAACAGGTTCATTAGGATTATCGAAATTATAGATATAGCACCAATCAGAAGGAACCTTTTTCTTTTTAGATAACTCATCTAAATAATTTTTAGCATACATAGTTTTGCCTACTCCACTAGGTCCTTCCATATATATGTTATAGCCTTTAACATTAACATTAACACCAAAATCTAAAGCTTTTATACCTCTATCTTGACCTATTCCTGTGCTTATAGGTTCCAATTCAGAAGTATCTTTAAAATCAAATATATCTGGGTCGCATACGACCTTTAAATCTTTATAAGATAGTTCGTTTCCTTTTTTCATTAGTTGCTCCTTTCAAAATTACAAATACGTTTAAATATGCATTATATATTTTATACTAACTAAAAATATAGTGTCATTATAATTGCATTGTCTACACCATTATAATATTTTTTTCTTATACCAACATTGGAAAAGCCAAATTTTTCATAAAGGTGTATGGCTATTTTATTATTTTCATTGACTTCTAAAGTAATAGAAGAGCAGGATTTTTTAGAAAATTCAATTAGTTCTTTAAGTAAAAGAGAAGCGATGCCTTGATTTCTATAATCTTTTCTAGTTACTATATTCATAATATTTGCTTCATCTAAAATTTTTTTCATGCCTGCAAACCCTAAAATTTCATTAGAAGATTTTGCCACGAAATAGCTAGAATTAGTATTTACAATTTCTTCTTTTAATATTTCATAATTCCAAAAATTATCAAAATCTTTTTGCAAATTATTTTTTATAGTTTCTAAATCACTGATTTTCATTTGTGAAATTTCTATATTTAGCATAATTTATTTTTAACCCCCGTCCCAAATTGTCCCATTTGTTTCAATTGGGGACAGTCCCCAATTGCTACTTTTCTCCTTCTAAAGCACGCTCTGCTTGAGATTTCCTTAAATATAAAGGAGTAATTGAATTTGAGTCGCCATATAAACCTTGCTTGAATTTATAATATGCACATTCGCCAATACTCATACTATTTTCAGTATTAAGGGCATGCATTACAAATATTGACTTTGGAAGTTTTTCTAAAATATTATATTTATGTGCTACAGACCCATCTCCGACGAAAATAATAGGGGTAGAAGAATAGTGTTCATCTAAAAATTCTATTATTTCATTAATGTTTGAAGTTCTAAAATCTTCAATTTGTTTATATTGATATTGTCTTTTTTTAGTAGTATAGTTATCATTTAATTTTTCAAAAAGTCCAAAATATACATTATCGTTTTTGGCATCTATTAGAGAACATACAAGATTCGTTTCTTCTCTAAAGTATGATTTATTGACATTATAAGCTAGCCCTTCTAAAGAACTTACTGATACAACAGGTTTATTTTTAACGTCTGCAAATGCTTTAATAGTGGCAACTGCAATACGTATGCCTGTGAAAGAACCTGGACCAATAGAACAAGTGAATAAATCAATATCATTAATAGTGATATTTTGAATTTTTAGTAATGTGTCTATAAGAGGCATTAATTTTTGAGAATGTGTTTTAGCGTCTGTAATATGTTTTTCTAATATTACACTTGAGTCTTCTAATAGTGCAACTGAACATACTTTTGATGATGTGGTAATTGCTAAAATTTTCAAATTACATCCCTCCTCAACAATCATTATTATTACAATCATATTCTATATTAATATGTTGAATTTGTAAATAATTTGACGAAAAAAAGTTGTAGAAAAAATTGCACTATGATATAATGACGAAAATTGAAAAATATAGTATTTTTTTGGAAGCAAAAGAGAATAAATAAGAGGTTTTAATGTAAGAGGAGGAAGTATAATAATGAAAGTTAGAGTATTAGCATCAACAAAGTTAGGTTATGAACTACCAATAGAGGAGGCTATTAAATTTTCTGGAACAGAGGCAGGAGTGTGCTATATGCCAGATGATATAGATGCGCTTCTTAATGAAGATGAACAAAAAACAAATAAAAGAGTTTCAATGACCATGAACTCTGGTCATCATAGTGTATTTGGACACAGCAAATATAATTTTGCCTTTGAAGAAATTCCAAAAATATTAGCAATGATTCTTAACAATGAAAAAGTGTATGATACTTCAGAAAAGTCAGCTAGGTATACTAAAATGAAGCCTTCAAAAGAGGAAGAAGCATTATATGAAAAATGGATTGAGTTATATAGTAAAGAGATAGATAAAGTATATCCACAAATAAATGTGGAAGGAAAGACTGAAGAAGAAATAGAAAAAGCTCAAAAAGCTAGAAACACAGCTATAAGGAAAAAGGCTCAAGAAAATGCAAGATATTTAATAAGTGTATTTACACCAGCAACTACCATGGGTCATAGTATAGATTTAAGGCAATTTAGCTATATATTGCATTGGATGGAGGATTTTACAAAAAATGCAGAAAATACAAAATTCAATGAGCAATTAAAACCGGTGCTTTCTGAATTTGTAAATATGTGTGAAAAATATAAAATAGATGGAATAAATACTGATGTAAAACATAGAAAACTTTCATTATTTACCGATATAGAACGAGAAGATGAATGGGGAGAAAATTATTGTACTACATATATAGGAACATTTGCAGAGCTTGCACAAGCTCAAAGACATAGAACTATTTCTTATGAAATGAGCTTATTACCAGAGCCACAATTCTTTGTTCCACCAATTATAAAAGGAACAGAGCTTGAAGACGAATGGCTAAAAGATATTTCTTCATTAGCAGATAGATTTCCACAAGGTATGTTAATAAAAATAAATGAAAGAGGAACTGTAGAAAATTTTGTACTTAAGGGTTATGAACGTTTATGTGGGGAAGCACAATTAGAAATTGCTCATCAAACAGATGAGACAATGAAAAAATATTTGGAGAATACAAAAGATGTTAAACCTAGAGTATATAATTATTTAAAGCAGTATTCAAATGGTGCAAGATGCACATTCCCAGGATTTAAATGTTCTAAACCATGTATATGGGGTGCGAAAGGTGCTTTAAATAGAGTATTTTAATTAAAATAGTAAGTTATATATTATTGAGCTGTTAAAATAAATTGAACATAAAAATAAGGCTATATTGTATCTGAAGTTAACTAAAATAATTATGAGTTTCAATAGATTAACTTTAGGTAAAATAGTAGCCTTATTTTTATAACTTATTGCTTTGCCATGTATTTTTGTTTTGCCGTATCAACTTTGTTTTGTTCAGCATTTTCTGTTTTATACCAACCTTTTTCTGCCATCATGTTATAAAGTTTGTTTTGAATGTTTAAAGATTCATTTAAAGCATCTTTAAAAGCAGTATGAACATCTTGGGATGTAGATTCTAATGCACCATGAAGATATAAGTCGCAAACACCTTTAATTGTTAATAATTCACTTTCCATTAAATCCTTGTCTTCCATAAGCTTCCTCCTTATAATAAATTTAAAAATTTGTTATATAACCCTGTATGCTTTTGTTCTAATTCTTTTAAATAATTAGAAAGATTAGGGTCAGTTAATTTTGTAGATGCATTTTGGCTACATGTTTTCATAAAATTTTCATGTCCTAAAGCATCTTCAATGTACAATAGTTCTTTGCTTGTCATATATATCACCACCTACAAATATAATTGCCAAATTTGATAAATATATACATGCATTTAGCATATAATGGTAATAGAGTATAAAATGAACATTAAAGTTTACTGTAAAGAAAGGAATGTGAAAATATATGGATGGAAATTATGAAACAGTTATAAATACGCCAATGGGAAATTTAAATACAAAAATACAGTTAAGAACAAATGGAGATGAGTTAAATCGGAACTGTTAATATAATGGGAATGACAAATAATATAACAGGAGGAAAAGTAAATGGTAACAAGTGCTATTTTAAAGGAAGACTAAATAATAATGTTATAAATTTGCAGTATGAAATAGCAGGCGAGTTAGTAGGAAATATATTAAATATATGTGCTAGAACTAATATGGGTGAATTTAAATTGCAGGCAAGAAGGGTAAGCTTTTAAAGTTAAATATGAAAAATTATATGCTGGTTAAAGTGGGTGTATTTACTTAAAGTAAATAGGGGTTAACTTAAAAGCAAATTGCGTTTTGAAATAAAAGTTAAAAAAATAGTAAAAAATATAGAATTAATAAAAAAAGTATGCTATTATATATAGTGTACTTTTTAATTTTAAATATTGGGGTATCGCCAAGCGGTAAGGCATCGGACTCTGACTCCGACATTCCCTAGGTTCGAATCCTAGTACCCCAACCAAACTTGAATCTGTGAATGTAGTTACATTTGCAGATTTATTTTTTGTATTTTTTTCTAATAGAAAAAATTATTCTCATATTTTTACTTGGCATATTTCGTAATATTGTTGAAATAAAAATGTAACAAAAAAACAATATTATAGTATAGGCTGTATTGTTGCATTTTTTTGCTTATTTATGATATGCTTTTAAAAAAGGAGTTATAATATAAAAAATAATTACTAGTTAAATTGTTGGAAAATAGGGAGACGATAAAGTGAAAATAGTTTTTTGTGGACCACCTCATTCAGGAAAAAGTGTATTTATAGCCAATTTGATTGATAAAATGCCTACAGATGCCCATACAATTATAAGGGCTTGCCCTGATGGAGAAGGGAATTGGAGTAATAATAAAAATCAAAATGAAACAACAATTGTAAGAAAAAAAGGAAAATTTACAAAAAGTTTTATAGATGATGCTTGTCAGGCGATAGATAATCAAGCAAATAAGATAGTATTAGTAGATGTTGGTCGGAGTAATGTCAAAAGAAAATGAACAAGTTTTTCAACACTGCGATAGTTTTGTTGTTTTAAGTAGTGATGAGCAGAAAAAACAAGAATGGTTAGAGTTTGGACAAAAACTTGGATTAGAATGTATTGGCTGTATAGACTCAAGTCTTGAAGGACAAGAAGAAATATATTCAAGAAAACCTTTTTTAAAAGGTAGAATAGTAGGATTAGAACGAGGAACAATTTTAGAAGATTCTCCTGTAATAAAAGCAATATTATCCGATATTGTTCAAAAGAGTAAATACGGAGAAAAAACAAAAGAACAAGGTCAAACTATTGAAGGCACAATGATTGACGACACGAAATTGGGGTTTGAGTTAGGATATGGAAAAGAGATATTTACGGAAGATGGAACACCAATAAAGAAAGTAAGATGGTCTGAAAATGCACTTCCAAAGGTATATCAGGCAGTTAGTGAAAAGGTAAATCCAAATCAACCTGTAAGAATAAATGGAATTAGAGCAAATTTTGTATTGTGTGGTATTTGTAAAGTAGCTAAACAAAAGGGAGTAAAAGATGTAAGTACTTATGATATAAGAACAAAAACATATATTCCAATAAGAGATTTACCAAAGAAAAAAGGACTAAAACAAACAGAAGGACTAGCTTATAATATACTTGAAAATAAAGAAAATGTCTTTATTGATATAGATATTACAAAGGAACAATATTCTTTAGAGGGTTATGAACGATGTGTTTTACCTAAAATCAAAGAAGGAAAAACATTGTATCTATCTGGAAGAATGCCTTTATGGTTATTAGCATCAATAAGTAGCAGTTATGATTCAAGTAAAATTTTTACATTTCAACCAGGGAAGGGATTTACTTGTATTTCATCAATAGATGAAAAAGATTTAGGAACTATTGTTGATGGTGTAGATGGAATTGATATAAACCAATATTTTGCAGATAAAAAAGAAAAAAGCAAAGCTACATTACCAGCTGTTATAGAAAAACAGGGAGTTTTATTAAAAATAAGAGGAATATTTGCTAATTTTAGAGAAAAAAGAGAAAATGAAAAATATTTAGATGATACAATAAAATCTACAGTAGTAGCACATGTGGGCAAAAGTTCGACCACAGGAAATTCTTTCCAAGATGATTTACACCAAGAAATTTCGGAACTTTCAAAAGCAAATGAACAATCTGTATCTATAGATATGTTACATCAAGAAAATTCAAAATCTGATATAGGAGGATAATAATGAACACTGATTTAGAATTATATAGAGTATTTTGTGAGGTAGTAAAATATAAAAATATTTCAAAAACCGCTGAAAGTATGTATATCTCGCAGTCAGCAATCACTCAGTCAATACAAAAATTAGAAAGTGTGTTGGGTGGAAAGGTTTTTTATAGAAACAAAAATGGAGTTGAGCTAACAGAAGAAGGCAAAAATCTTTATGAATATATAAAAGATAGTATTGAGACTATGAATAATGCAGAAAATATATTTTCAAAATATATTACTTTAGAAAAAGGAAAAATAAGAATAGGTGGAGGAAATTCTTTAATATCATCTTTAATTTTTGAGCCATTTTTGAAGTTTACTAAAAAATATCCTAATGTGGATATATCAATTAGTAGTGGAATAACTGATGTCCTAATGCAAAAATTAGCAAATGGAGAATTAGATATAGTAGTTTTAAATTTGCCATTTAAAGATAAGAAATATTCTAATATTGAGATAATCCCTTTGAGAAAATCTACTTTTTGTTTTTTTGCAAGTAAAGATTATATACAGAAACACCCAATTAAGAATTTTAAGGATTTAGAGAATAATACTCTTATATTACCAAAAGCACCAGCCTCTAAAAAGAAAATACTAGATGATTTCTGCAATAAAGAAAATATAGAGTTAATTGCCAATTATGAAGTTTCAAGTTCTTCAATAATGAAAAAGTTAGTTGTGAATGATATTGGAATAGGATTTACTAATATAGAAAACTTAAAAGATATTAATGACAAAATAACAATTATAAATAAAATTGAAATAGAAGATACAAAAGAGGGAATAGCAACATTAAAGAAAAACATGTGTAATAAAGCGACTATTGAATTAGTCAAAGAAATAAAACAATATTATGAGTAAAACTAATAATTAAGATTAGAAATATTAATTTTACATATTGCTAAAAACATCATATAATTTATTCAGATGCTTGAATAAAGAAAGGATAAAGAGATGATTAAATCATATCAAAAAATATTAGAAATGGAGTCTGTTGCTACATTAAAATTAGAACAAGATAGAAGTGCATTAGAAAAAGTAAGAAGCATACTATATCAAGAAAAAGATTTTATTATAGCCAAACTAATAGCATATTTGAAAAAAGAATTAGATATAGATTATTTTAAATATAAAATAATTGATATTGATGACAATATTGCTGATATTCTAGTAAAAAAAGATAGTAAAATTTTTAAAGACAATATAGATGGAAAAGACTTTTTGAAATTTAATGCAGAAGAATTAATTGATAGTAGAATGTTTGACAATGAAGATGAAATAATTATAACTGATTTGAATTTTGATGAAAATATACTAAATTTAGGATACTTATGTGATTCTTTAAATTATAATTATTTGTCATATTCTGATGAAGTAAGGGACAAGCTTTCTACATTTGTTGATTATGTTATCAGTAAAAGCATTGATAAAAAGTAAGGCTACAATTATGCCTAAAAATTAATAGAAAGAAGGTTTTGCTATGAATTTATATGCACAACTAAATCAAACTAATGAAAACTACGGGGGAAATCGTACAGAAGATGATTTAAATGAAAGAACAAAAGATTCAGGCAAATTTAACCAAAGAGAAATGGAAAAAGTAAATACAATTGATATTGCAAAATTAGGTGCAGAAATTGGAATGGAGGCAAAAGAACAGACATTGCCAAATGGTAAAGTGGTAAAATCTTTAGTATGGGATCAAGAAAATTTATTGAAAGCTGTAAATGCTGTAAAACATTTATCAGAAGAAGGAAAGCCAGTTAGAATTACAGGTGCTGCTCCTGCTTGGCTCGTATCAGCGTTAACACATACTGTTCATCCTTGTCCAGTGGGTGTATATGTGCCACAAATAGGAAAAGATGTTGATATACCAAGATTAGCTCATGGAGAGGTTAATCCAGAAGGAGAAGTTGCATTTAAAACTACAGAAAAAGGAGATGCAGTTTTGGTAGAATTTAATATGGATTTACCTGAAGGAATTACAACATATGATGAAAATAACTTATCCAAAGTTGTAGTACCTGAAATTGCTCAAGGCAAAGCAGTTTATCTTTCAGGTAAAGGACCAAACTATTTAACAGTTGCAATTGCAGAAACATATGCACATACAAATAGCAGTGTATCACTATTCCAACCAGGTGTAGGATATACTTGCTCAATTACTCATTCAAGAAGTAAAAGATTAGGAGATTTAACTAAAGATCCACTAGGAAAAGAAGAAGTTAAAGAAAAATTAACAGCATCAAAAGAAACTTCAAAAAAAGAACAAATGTCAAAATAGAAATATTGAAATTGATAAAAAACGAGGGTGTCCTAAAATAGAAACCCGAAAGCAAAAATTCCAGTGAGAAATCGCTGGAATTTTTGTGTGTAAAAGACTTTGTCAAGTAAAGTGTGTAATTTTTTTTTAAATTAAAATTTTTTATAAAATCAGTGATCAATTATCGTCACTG
>CANQRI010000052.1 GCA_947626235.1 uncultured Clostridia bacterium
ATATGTTAAATCTTAAAGATAAAAGAGTAATTATTATTGGAGAAACACAATATGAATGGTATATTTCATATATGGCCATGTTATGTGGTGTAGGAATAGCAATTCCTACAGATAAGGAATTACCAGTAAATGAATTAACAAATATTGTGCTTCGTTCTAATGCTTCTGCAATTATTTATTCTAAAAAATTAGAGGGTAACATTAAAAAATTAAAAGATAAAGATTTAGGAATAAAATACTTTATAGAAATGAAGTCAAATGATGAAATAGATGGAAATGAAGTAGGATTAAATTATTTAGTAGAAGAAGGAAAGAAACTAGTTGAAGGTGGAAAAGACTTTTTTGAAAAAATAGAAATTGACCCTGAAGAATTTAAAATATTATTTTTTACTTCAGGAACAACATCTAATTCAAAAGGTGTTATGCTAAATAACAGAAATTTGGCAGAAAACATTAATGCTGTGTCTGCCTATGTAAAAATATATCCAGTAGATAGATTATTTTCAGTTTTACCATTACATCATTGTTATGAATCTACAATAGGTTTCTTGTTGCCAATAGCAACAGGTGCTTCTATTGCAATATGTGAAGGTTTAAAATACATTGTGCCAAATATTCAAGAAGCAAAACCTACAGGAATATTAACAGTACCACTACTTGTTGAAAGTTTATATAAAAAAATAAATGAAAAGATAGTAAAAAGTAAAAAAGATAAATTGATTAATACAATGATTTCTATTACAAATGCTTTAAAGAAAACAGGAATTGATATAAAGAAAAAGGTATTTAAAGAGATATATGATAATTTAGGTGGTAATTTAAGAATTATAGTATCTGCAGCAGCACCGATAGATAAAAAAGTAGGTGTATGGCTAGAAAATATTGGCATTAGTTTTTTACAGGGTTATGGCTTAACAGAAACAGCGCCAATATCAGCATTAACACCAGAATATAATACATGTATTGGTTCAGTTGGAAAACCAATTGTGCAAGCAGATGTAAAAATAGAAAATCCAAACGAAAATGGAGAGGGAGAAATATTAATAAAAACACCAACATTAATGATTGGTTATTATCAAGATGAAGAAGAAACTAAAAAAGCAATTGATGAAGATGGCTATTTCCATTCAGGAGATATAGGTTATATTGATGAAGAAGGGTACATTTTTATTACAGGAAGAAGTAAAAATGTAATAGTAACGCAAAATGGAAAGAATATTTATCCGGAAGAAATAGAAATGCTATTAGATAAAGAAGATGAAATAAAAGAATCTATGGTATATGGAAAAAAGCCAGAGGGACAAAGTAAAAAAGAAGAAAAAGAACTTATTATAACAGCAAGGGTAATACCAGATTATACTAAAATAGAAGAAATATATGGAAAGCTTTCAAAAGACGAAATTTATGATGTAGTATGGAAAAAAGTAAAAGAAGTAAATAAAAAATTAACATCATATAAAGCGGTAAAAAGTCTTGAAATAAAAGAAGGTGAGTTTGAAAAAACTTCAACTATGAAAATTAAGAGGTATAAAGAGTTAAGCAAGTAGGAGAAAAAGATGAATTATAAAATTACTAATGGTTCTGTATCTTATGGAGCGGAAACGATTTTGGAGGAAATAAATTTTGAAGTTAAAGATAGAGAAAAAGTTGCAATAGTAGGTAGGAATGGAAGCGGAAAAACTACTTTATTAAAAGCACTTATAAATAATGAACTTCTTTCAGAAGGAATAGGAACAGATAAATTTAGCATTTACAAAGAAAGCGTAAAGGAAATAGGCTACTTTAAGCAAATTGACTTTGAAGATGATAGCGTAACTATGCTAGATGAAATATTAAAAGTATATGAGCCAATAATTGAATTAGAGAAAAAATTAGAAAATTTAGTTGTTGAAATGCAAAGTAATAGTTCAGAAGAACTAGCCAAAGAATATTCTAAAGCTCTTGATAAATATGAACTTTTAGATGGATATACATATAAAAAAGAATATGAAACTGCAATTAGTAAATTTGGTTTTAAAAATGACGATAAATATAAAAAAATAAGTGAATTTTCAGGAGGTCAAAGAACGAAAATTGCTTTTATAAAATTACTTTTAAGTAAGCCAGATTTATTACTTTTAGATGAGCCAACAAACCATTTAGATATAACTACTATTGAGTGGCTAGAAGGTTATTTAAAGGATTATCCAAAGGCTGTTGTTATAGTTTCACACGATAGAATGTTTTTAAATAAAATTGTAAATAAAATTTATGAAATAGAGTATGGAGCTATTACAGAATATAGTGGTAATTATGAATTTTTTGAAAAACAAAAAAGAGTAAATTATGAAAAACAGCTTAAAGATTTTGAATTTCAACAAAAAGAAATAAAAAGATTAAATGATATAGCAGATAGATTTAGGTATAAACCAACAAAAGCAAAGATGGCATTGTCTAAATTAAAACAAATTGAAAGAATGGTAAAAGTAGAAGAACCAAATAAGTATGATTTAAAATCATTTAAAGCAAACTTTGAAATTAATATAGAAAGTGGAAATAATGTTTTAGCAGTAAAAAATTTAGAAATAGGATATAATGAAGTTTTAGCAAAGTGTACATTTAACTTATATAAAGGTCAAAAGTTAGGAATAATTGGCGGAAATGGAACAGGAAAATCTACTTTACTAAAAACATTAGTGGGAGAAGTAAAGAAAATAGATGGAAATTTTGAATTTGGTCATAATGTGCAAATAGGGTATTTTGACCAACAAATGCTTGGGCTAGATCCAGAAAAAACAGTATTTGATGAGTTCTTAAATGAATTTCCAACGCTTACAACAACACAGGTAAGGAATTCTTTAGCTGCATTTATGTTTACAGGAGACGACGTATTCAAAAAAGTAAAGATGCTTTCAGGAGGAGAAAAAGTTAGACTTTCAATTAGTAAGATATTAAAAAAAGGCGCAAATCTCTTAATACTTGATGAGCCTACAAACCATATGGATATTGTAGGAAAAGAGTCTTTAGAAAATATGTTAAAAGAATATAAAGGAACATTAATATTTGTTTCTCATGATAGATTTTTTGTAAATAAAATAGCAGATTCAATTTTGAGTTTTGAAAATGGTGGAACAAAATTTTACCCTTATGGATATGAGTATTATTTGGAAAAAAGAGATGAAAAAGCAGTTCAGGAAATAGAACAAAAACAGCAAAAAGCAAAAAAGGAATATATAAACCCATTAAAGGAAAAAGAAAAATTGGAAAGAAAAATAAAAAGAGCAGAAGAAGAAATTGCTAAAAGAGAACTTGAAAGAGCTAATTTACAAGGCGAACTTTCAAAGGAAGATGTGTATTCAGATTATATAAAAGTTGGTGAAATTCAAGGTAAAATAGATTTATTAAATAAGGAAATTGATGAATTTATGCTTTCATGGGAGAAGTGCCAGGAAGAAGTAGAAAAGTTAAATCGGAAAGGGTAATTAATGAAAACAAAAATACAAGAGTTAAAAGATTGGTTTTTAAAAAACGCTAAATGGATAGTACTATTTTTAGCCATAATAGGATTTTTAGCTTTAGCTGAAAATGTATGGAATAAAGAAATTATGAGTTTAGATATTGTTGGATATAAAATTATTTCTACTGCTTTAATTTCAGAATTTATGACGCCAATAGCAAAACTAGTAACTAATTTTGGAGGTGCACTATTTTTAATTTTTATAGCAATAACATTATTAGTGCTTATAAAAAATAAAAAAGTAGGACTATCTATATGTTCCAATTTAGTTATTGTAACAATATTAAATGTATTGTTAAAAAATATATTGCAAAGACCTAGACCAACCGAATTTAGATTAATAGATGAAAGTGGATACAGTTTCCCATCAGGTCATTCAATGGTAAGTATGGCATTTTATGGATTTTTAATCTATCTAATATATAAAAATGTAAAGAATAAGAAAATTAAATGGACATTAATAATTATTTTAAGTATATTGATATGCTTTATAGGCATAAGCAGAATATATTTAGGAGTACATTATACAAGTGATGTTTTAGGTGGATTTTTAATATCAATCTCGTATTTAGTAATATATGCAAGTATTGTAAAAAAATTTATATTTGAAAGCTCACATAAAACAAAGTAAAATAGAAAATTATAAATTTTTTTGACGAAAATTGAAACTTTTTCTCAATAAATGGAACTATATAAGTGGAAATATTTTTAAGGAAAATTTAATAAATAACATATTTTGGAAAAAGTATTGTATTTTTTATAAAATGTAATATAATTAATGCGCTTGCCAAGGTAAAGCAACTAAATTGAAAAAAATAATTTTTTTTCATGCTTATGTAGCCTTTTAGCAAGTCAAGAAAGGAACATATTTTAATATGGAAGAAAGCTTATACAGTATAGGAATCGAAAGAGAAGGGTTAAGGTGTGACGAAAATGGAAATTTATCTCAAAAACCACATCCACAAGCATTTGCGGATAGGAAGAAAAATAACTTTATAACAACAGATTGGGGAGAAGCACAAATGGAATTAAGAACTCCAGTCTGCAAGAGTACAGAAGAATGTTATGAAAAATTGAATGAAATTACAAACGTTGCTTTATGCGAATTAAATAATCAGCAGGAAGTTATGTGGCCATATAGTATGCAATGCATACTTCCAAAAGAAGAAGATTTCCCATGGGGAAATTATGGAGAAGATATGTATGAATACGAGTATGAAATGTATTTATATAAAAAATATGGATACAAAATGCATTGTATGTCAGGTGTACATATTAATTGTTCATTTAGTAATTTATTATTTGAAAAAATAAAAGAAACATATAAAAATATACCACAAAATTTAGATGATGCATATTTTAAAATAATGAGAGTTTTTATGAAGAGAGCATGGATATTAATGTATTTCTTTGGAGCAACTCCATTACAATTAGATGAGGAAGAAACAAGTAAAATATCAATAAGAAATTCAGAAAAAACAGGATTTACAAATACAAAAAAATTAGAAGTTGATTTAACAAATAAAGAACAATATATAAAATCTATAAGAAAATTAATAAGTGAAGGAACTATTAAAGTTGCTACAGAGCTTTATTTACCAATTAGAGTAAAGTCTATGGACAAGCATGATGTGCTTGCTGAACTTGAAGCACAGCCAATAAATCATATAGAAGTTAGGTTGTGTGATATTAATCCTTTTGATAAATGTGGCGTAAATAAAGAGCAAATGGACATAGTAGTGTTATTTTTAATAAAATGTCTTATTGAAAATGAAAACGATGTAAAAGGCTATGATTATAAGCAAATTGCAAAAGATGGTTTTAGTAAAGAGCAAATGGAGCAACTTACCAAAGAATTAAATTCATATAAAGAAATAAATAATGTATTAGAACTTGAATTTGAAGAAACTATTGAAAAGTATCAAAAAGATATTCAAAATGGAGAAAAAACAATAGCAGAAAGAGTAGTTGATTTTGCTAATAGTGAAGGCTTATTGAATGTAATTTTGAATTTTGCTAAAAAGTATAGCGAAGAAGCCGAAAAAATGAGGTATAAAATAACTGGACATGCCGAACTAGAGTCATCAACACAAATACTTATAAAAGATGCTATTTTAAGAGGTGTAGATTACGAAATTATAGATGAGAAAAAGAGTTTTGTGGAATTTAGAAATGGTGATGTAAGAGAATGTGTAATTCAAGCTACAAAAACTTCTAAAGACTCATATATATATCCTTTTATTACAGATGATAAAATGTATGCCAAAAGAATTATGATAGAAAATGGCATAGACACTCCAGAATGTATATACATTAATAAAAAAATGTGTAAAGAAAAAATAGATAGAGTGATAAAATCATTAGTAGGTAAAAAGATAGTTGTTAAACCTAGAACTACAAATTATGGTGATGGAATTACAATATTTGATAATCCTGCTAAAGAAGAAGCTTTGAAGAACGCTATAGAATATGCATTTTCTTTTGATTCAGATGTTTTAATAGAAGAATATTTTAAAGGAAATGAATACAGATTTTTGGTGTTAGATGGAAAATGTATACATGTATCTTGGAGAAGACGTACAAGTGTTGTTGGAGATGGTGTATCTACAATACAAGAGTTAATAGATAAAAGAGTACAAACTAAAGTTTATACAAGGTTTGATAAAGAAATAGTTATAAATCAACCTATGTTGGATTATCTTTCAGAGCAAGGTTATTCATTAGAATATGTGCCTCCAAAAGATGAAAGAATATATCTTCATAAAGTTTCAAATACAAGTAAAGGTGGAGAAGCAGTAGGAGTAAACGATATAATGCCAGATTACTTTAAAAAGATTGCTGAAAAACTTGTTAAGGCCTATAATGCAAAAATATGCGGAGTTGATATTATAATAGATGATTTAAATTCAACAGATTATAAAGTTATAGAATTAAATGATAATCCGGGATTTCTTGTAAACGAATATCCGGTTGAAGGAGAAGGGGCAAAAGTTGGAATAATGATACTTAAATTTTTGAATTTAATACAAGACTAAAAAGTAAAAAATATATAGAAATTTTCTATATATTTTTTTTAAACTTGTAACCTTTTTTTAATAAATGGTATTATATTAATGAAAGTGCTTTTATAGGAGTTTAGATCTAAATTGAATGATAATAAAATAATTAAAGATTTTAAATGTAATAATAACTTAAATATTGAGAAAATAATAGAAACATATAATAACTATCTCTACACAATTATTAATAAATTTATTTCTAATCAAGAAGATATAGAGGAAGTTTTATCAGATGTATTTATTGTATTATGGAATAATTGTAATAATAACAAAGTTGATGAGAGCGTGAAGATAAAGCCATATTTGGTAGGAATAACTAAAAATTTAGTAAAGAAAAAGTATAGAATTTACAATATGGAAATTTCTATAAAAAGTATGGACGAATTGGAAATTGAAATCCAAGATAATTGTGATATTTCGGCATTGGCAGAGAATAATGAAAAAAGTAAAATTATTCTTGAAGTACAAAATAGTATGAAAGAAGAAGAACAAAAGATTTTTATTATGTTTTATTACCAGAACCAAAAAGTAAAAGATATTGCTAAAGTTCTTAATATATCAGTTTCAAAAGTAAAGATAGTGCTACATAGGTTAAGAAATTTAGTAAAGAAAAAATTGAAAGAAAGAGGGTATGACTATGGAAAATAATGAACTAAATAAAATAATAATAGATAAGGTGAGGAGTAAAGTAGTTGTATCTAATTTAGAAAGAGAGGAAAAAATGAAATTGAGTAAAAGAAAACAAGTTATTTCAATAGTAGCTGTATTAATGGTATTTTTATTAGGGGGAGTTGCTACAGTAAATGCTGCAACAAATGGCAAATTAGTAGAAGAGATAAAAGGTACATTAAAGGTATTCTTTGTAAAAGCAGATAATGGAACAATGCAATTAACTTATGAAGGTGAAAGTGAAGAACTACCAGAGGGTGAAGAACAACCAAGTGTAACATATAGTATTACAGGCGATTCAGATTTAGAAGTTGAAAAATATTATGTAAAAACAAATGTTATAAATAGTGATGATTTAACTAATAGTGAGGCAATGGAACAAGGAATTGTAGTACGATATGAAAATAAATAAAATATAATTTTATTAAAAATGCTAGTTAGTGAATTATAAATTATATATGCAAGTGATTATTTAGATAGTCACTTGTATTTTATTTTTACATGAAAAAACTTCATAAAATTTAAAAGTTTTTTCATAATTTTGAAAAAACTTGACTATAATAATATAAAAGAGTATAATAAAAGTAGTTGGAGGAAAGTTTATGGAGAGAATAAAAAGAGAAAATTATTTATCTATATTAAAAAATTTCAAAGATGAGCAAATTATAAAAGTGATAACAGGAATTAGGAGATGTGGTAAATCTACTTTATTAGAGCTATTTCAAGACTATTTAAAAGAAAATGGAGTAGAAGATAATCAAATTATATCAATCAATTTTGAGGATGCAGATTATGAAGAATTACAAGATAGAAAAAAGTTATATAATTATTTAAAATCAAAATTAGTAAAAGACAAAAAAACATATATATTTTTAGATGAAATACAAAATGTTGATGAATTTGAAAAAACAGTAGATAGTCTTTTTATTAATAAAAATGTTGATTTATATATAACTGGTTCAAATGCGTATCTTTTATCATCAGAACTTGCAACGTTACTTACAGGAAGATATATAGAAATTAAAATGTTGCCTTTATCATTTAAAGAATATATGTCAGCATTTGAAGATAAAGCAGATTTATCAAGGAAATTTAGAGATTATTTACAATACAGTTCATTTCCACAGGCTACCCAATTATTTAAAATTAATCCACAAAACATTAATTTGTTTTTAGATGGAATATATAATACTATTTTATTTAAAGATGTAATGCAAAGAAAGGGAATAACAGACAAGAACACATTAGAGAGAGTAACTAAATATTTATATGATAATATAGGAAATAGAACTAGTATGAAAAATATAAGTGACAATATAGAAGGATTAGAAAAAAATAATTCATATAACACAGTTTCAACATATGTGCAAGCATTAATAGATAGTTATATTGTATATAAAGCAAATAGGTATGATATAAAAGGAAAAGAGTTTTTAAAAACTCAAGAAAAATATTATGCGGTAGATATAGGACTTAGATATTATATGTTAGGTCAAGGTTCTGGTAAAGATATGGGACATATATTAGAAAATGTAGTTTATTTGGAACTATTAAGACGAGGATATGAAGTTTATATTGGAAAGTATGACGATTTAGAAGTAGATTTTGTAGCAAAAAATCCAGAAAATACAATATATTATCAAGTGGCCTTAACCACAAGAGAAACAGCTAATGGTAGTATATTAGAAAGAGAATTAGCTCCATTGAAAAAAATAAATGATAATTATCCTAAATATATATTAACATTAGATGATGATTTAAATGCTGACTTTGATGGAATAAAGAAAATAAATGTAATAGATTGGTTGCTTAATGATTAATTAGCGTTAAATTATGTAGTTCTATTTACATTTGACATAAAAAGTATTATAATATAGCCTATAAATTGGTTATTGCACAACCGAGTATAAAAATATACGGGGGAGTGCAATTCCTCCGTAAATCTTTTTAGGAGGAAAAAATATGTCAGTATTAACAGTAATGCCTAAATTTTTATATCCTTGCTCTAGGCAGTTTCTTTTTGATGAGACTGCCGAAGAAATAGTGAGGGCTATCGAAAAGCGGAATTGGAAAGTACCAGGTATAACAGTTGAGTTTGAAACTAATGGCTCTGGAGAAGAAAAATATCAGAAGGTTCAGTGTATTACCGGAGATAACTTCAAACTGTACTTTTTCCGAGGTCAAGGAAATTTTGATGATGGCTCGCATAATTCGGCAGCGCTTGAAACTATTTGTATTCCGAAGCAAATGATTGAGGTTTATGAAGACGAATCGGGGCCGAGGTATTTTTTGTATGTAGGTAAGGATTGGGAGGCGGATAAAGAGTGGTTTATGAATTCTATCAAAATAAATGCTAAACTCTATAAAGAGCCACGAAGATATCTGGTATACCATGGCAAGCATAATGCCGTTAGTCGGAGAGCCAAAGAGTTAGTTGCTTATGGTAATTTTGGAAGAGAGTATTCACCTATAGGTGACGAGCCGTTTTGGATTGATCTTGAGCAGAAGTTTAATGAGTTTACAACATGGTTAAAAGAAAATGTTCTCGACTACATTCTTACATTTCCAGAAGCAGATGTTATACAGCCACCAACACCAATGGAAGAACTTATTCCATACGAAGGTCCATGGGAAACAATTTTTAGTATATGTGGGTCAAGCGATGCAGGAAGAATAAAGATAGGTAAAATAGACCCAAAACTTTTGATTCCTAGCGCACGACATGCATATTTTGGTAAAAGTAATCGATTAGTATCATTAAGTATTCAAAATAAAGGTAAGTTCCCCGATGTAGCATATGACGGTTTCATTTGGTGTGATGTAAATCAGGGAG
>CANQRI010000053.1 GCA_947626235.1 uncultured Clostridia bacterium
TATTAAATAATCAAGTTAGTAGCAACCTATCAGATTTTTATATGATAAAGCCTGACTATATATTGCAATTACCACTTGAACAACAAATAAATATGGCAAATAGTATTTCTGGAGGTAGAAGAGATCTATCATTAGCTTTACAAAATTTATGGAGTAAAGGAATAAGAACAGAAGCATAAAATATAATAATTTAAAGGAGAGATGAAGAATAAAAAAATATTACATTGCTTAATTATCTTCATTTCAGACAACATCCTTTCATGGTAAATTTAGGATAATTTTGGGCAAATAAAAAACTGGCAACTAATTATTTCTAATTAGTTACCTTTCATAGCAATTTAACTGGAACTTTTGTTCCTTTCATAGCAATCTTTTAGATTACTTTCTAATACTATGATACTATATTTTATTCTAAATGTCAACGATTTATTCATTGAATTTGCTTATATTATCACCAAATTCTAAACATATTTTATCAGATATATTATTCATATCTTTGCCATCTAATGTTCCTATTGTTCCCGAAAAGTTTACTCTTAGCATGCTAATTTTCTTCATTCTTGTAATTCTTGCCCATCTGAGCATCTTTCTAAAACCATTTATTTTTTTTATCTCTATTATTTCTGTAATTTTATTTATTTGCTTTTTATATTCTTCTATATTTATTTTACCATCTTTTAACTCTTTTTCTATTCTTATATATTCTACAGGTTTCTTGGATGATATTGGTACAACAAACAAATCTTTATCAAAATTTTTTAGTATAACAGCAGGGTGCATTCCTCCAAACTCGTTTCCAATATTAAATCCAAAATCTATCCATATCACATTTCCTCTCTTGAATAAAACATATTTCATAAGTATTTTTACATCATCTACTGATATATTTGTATTATTAAATGTGTATTTATTGTCTTTAAAAGCATAATTTGATTTGATTATAGATTTTACATTTTTATTAGCTTTATTAAATATATATTGTGTAATAACATAATTAGGCAATGTATACTTAATTACTTTTGTATAGATGTAGTTTTTGTCTTTTTCTTTTGATATTATTTCAGTTTTATCCTTAATCCAAGTAAAATATAATCTCCCTCTTTTTATATCTTTATCTATTATTAAACTTTTTCTAAATTTTTGTAATATTTTCAAACAATTTATATAAGCTTTTTTCATGAAATCACACTCCTTAAACTTATTTGCCTTTATAGTATATCAAACTTTTGTTCTTTTATCAAGTGCTTTTTCAATTTTTGTAAAAATAAAAAATAACTCAAGACTCCGTTTGCGATGGATTGTATGAAAAAGGTTTGTGACTTAGTCTCAAAAACTGAATTTTTTTGACTAGTAGAAAAAATTTTTATCATTTTTACTGCAATTAATCTAATCAATTTTGGTCTACCCTGTTATCGTAATAAATACAGCATCTTTTAATGGGTTATCCATACTTAATATAATTTTATTTCTTATATATTTAAATAAATCATAGTAACACTCCAAAAATACTTTTTCTGACAAATAGTATGAAATTATGTCCGCCGATACTTCAATATTATACTTTGAACCTAATATATATGATATATTGTTAGAAAAATAACCATAAGCTTCTGTAAATTGGAAACATGGATGACATATATCCTTTTCTTGTAGACCTTCTAATAATTTATTATAAGACATATCCCTTATCTCATTAAATACTTCGTAATTTTTATCATTAAAATCAAGTATTTTATATTCATTTTTAATTAACTTTTCATAATTTTTCATAAATATATCTTCTTTAAGTGATAAATATACATATTTTTCATTTTCATGCATAGTATAAATTTCAAGATTTAAACATTCCGCTAGAGCACCTTTAATTTCAGTTGGTGTATAAGTACTATTTTTCTTTGCATAAATTGTAGTGGCTATTCCAAGATTAATATTTTGTCCCATTTTTCTTTCCTTTCTCAATAATTTAACAATACATTATAATAAATTTGTTCTTTTGTCAACGATTAATCGTCAATCTTTAAAAAGGGATATTACTTTTTTAAAATTAGAGTTTTTGCTTAATTATCTTCATTTCAGACACCATCCCTTCATTAAAAATTAGGATGATTTTTTGCAAAAGAAAAAATCAAATATTTATTTCAATATATAGCATTTTTCTGATTTTTGTGATATTATTTTATAAATAATTTTGTTATTGGAGTTGATTATTTAAGCTTAGAAAGAAGGAAATGAGATTAAATATGGATAAAGAATTAGAAAAAGAAAAATTTTTAAAAGCATTAAAAGAATTTGCTTTAGATTTAAGTACTTTTATTACTGTAAATGATGAATGGACAATTCGTGGATTCATTGATATATTCAAAAATATATATACCATTTCAGCTGATACGAAAATAGTATCAAAGATACTAGAATTACACATTTTTCCAATATTTTTGAGTTTCGCAAATAAAAATGGATTTGAAATAGAATTAGCTACTTATCAAAATCTGAAGAAATGAAAATATATAAATTAAATGATTTAGAAAGCATGCCAACAATTATAAAGGATTTTATATTTTTTGCAGAAGAAAAATGGAAAATTGCAAGTGATAAATGTGGAAGCGGAAATACAGCTAATATAGGTAGTATTCAAAAAATAGAAGATATATTAAAAGGTAATGGAGTGTTTGTTAAAGCAGGAGAAAAATATTTTGATGACTATTGGGCAAATTATGGGAAAATTCAAGTAAAAGACAAAAACAGTAATTACAAAAAGTTGTCCTCATTTGAGGAATATTTAAAATATAGAGGATTACCTGAAAGTCTAAACAATAAAATAATAAATAAAAAAAGAAAGGATTAAATAATATGGAGAAAGATAAAATTTTCATTCCTCCTATAAAAATACAAGGTATAAAAACTAAACTAGTATCAGTAATAAAAGAAAATGTAATATTAGATATAGACACAACATGGATTGAACCATTTATGGGCTCTGGCGTGGTAGGATTTAATATTGCTCCTAATAAAGCTATATTTTCTGATACTAATCCATATATAATAGAGTTCTATAACGAAATAAAAAATGGAAATATTAATTCATATAAAGTGAGAGAATTTTTAGAAAATGAAGGAAAAAAATTAGAAGAAAAAGATGATAAATATTATTATGAAGTAAGAGAACGATTTAATAAAGAACACAATGTATTAGATTTTTTGTTTTTGAATCGTTCATGCTTTAATGGAATGATAAGGTTTAATAGAAGTGGTGAATTTAATGTTCCATACGGACATAAGCCTAAAAGATTTTCAAAAGCTTATATAACTAAAATTACAAATCAAGTAAAATATATAGAAAACAAATTAAAAGAATGTGATTGGAGTTTTATATGTCAATCTTTTGAAGAGGCAATAGAAAATTGTAATGGTAAAGAGTTTATTTATTGTGATCCACCATATATAGGTAGAAATGTTGATTATTATGATAGTTGGAACGAAGAAAATGAACTTAAATTAAATAAACTATTACTTAAAACTGATGCAAAATTTATGTTATCAACATGGGATTATAATCAATATAGAAAAAACGAATATATCGACAAAATATGGCATAATTGCCATAAGATTAATATCGAACATTTTTATCATTTGGGTGCAAAAGAAAAAAATAGAAATGCAATGGTAGAAGCATTAATAACTAATTATGATACTAGTAAAACCGAAAATCAATTAGTATTTATAAATCAACAAATTAAATTAAATGCATTTGCATAAAAGACTAAGACTCACTAAAATTCGTCAGTGGAGCGATTAAGCTACAAGTTACGAACTTTTTTATTCTTTTTCTAAAACGAAAAAACTTACGAACTCTCATAAAGTTCGTAAGTTGTCTTAAATTGGAGCAGGTAACGGGAATCGAACCCGTATAGCCAGCTTGGAAGGCTGGGATTCTACCATTGAACTACACCTGCATTTTCTATTCATGTGACAATTACTATTTTACACTATAGAATTTAGTTTGTCAATATTTTTTCTTGAAATTTTTTTTATAAAATAATATAATAATGATAATTTCATTTTTAAAATTTGTGCCTTCCACGGACGTAGCGAAGCGAAGGCAAGGAAGGCATGAGATTATTTATGAAAAAATTAAAAATTGAATATGAAAACGATGGAAAAAAGTTAAGCACATATTTAACAAATATTTTTCCAGAACTTAATATAAATACATTTTATAAAGCACTAAGAAAAAAGGACATAAAAATAAATGGCAAAAGAATAAACGACAATGTAGTTGTTCATTATAATGATGATATTGAAGTTTATATTAGTGATGACTTATTATTTAATAATCAAAACAATTTAAAAATAGATAAAATTTATGAAGACAACAATATAGTTGTTTTCAATAAACCAGTTGGACTTGAGGTTGTTGGAACTTTTTCATTAACTTCAATTATGAAAAAGCAGTATAATTTTTTAGAACCCTGTCATAGAATTGACAGAAATACTATAGGATTAGTTTTATTTGCAAAAAATCAAGAAAGTTTAAATATTTTAATAGACAAATTTAAAAATTTAGAAATTGAAAAACACTATATTGCATGTTGTTATGGAAAAGCTAAAAATAGTGACTCCCTTGAAGCATATCTTTTTAAAGATAGCAAGAAATCAATTGTTTATATTTCAGATGAACCTAAAAAACATTATTCAAAAATACAAACATCATATGAATTAATAGATTACAACTCAACAAAAAACATTTCACTTTTAGACGTTACTTTACATACAGGGAAAACTCACCAAATAAGGGCACATTTAGCACACTGCTCATTACCTATTATTGGAGATGGAAAATATGGCTCTTATGAATTAAATAAAAAGTTCAAAGTAACTACACAACTTTTATGTAGCTATAGTTTACAATTTAAATTCAAATCAAACTCTGGTATTTTAAATTATTTAGACGGTACAAAAATTATACTAGAAAAAATTCCATTTACAGAATATTTAGAAAGGAAAAAAATTTAATGTCAAGTTTTGTATTAAAAATTATTGCAATTATTACAATGTTCTGTGATCATTTTGGTGATATTTTCATTGGTTCAATATCACCATTTAATATCATAGGAAGAATAGCTTTCCCAATTTTTTGCTTTCAATTAGTTGTAGGATACGAAAATACAAAAGATATAAAAAAATATGCATTAAGACTAATAGCTTTTGCTCTTATTTCTCAGATTCCATTTAAATATTTTCTTGACATTTTCGCTGGTGGTTCGCTAGAATTAAATGTTTGCTTTACACTGCTGTTAGGACTTTTAGCTTTATTAGTATATGATAAAATTCCAAATATTTTTTTAAAGTATATATCTATTTTTATAATTTTAATTGTTGCTTATTATACTAAAGTAGACTATGGAGCATGGGGCGTATTTTTAATATTATTTATATACATTTTTTGCCCAAATAAATATGTATCTTCTAATAACATAAATAAAAATGCAAAAAACTTTATATTTATTTTTGGATTTTTATCACTTTGCATAATTAACTATTGTGGACTAATTGGTTTAGTATCAAATATTATGCTTATTGGAATTATACTATTCAGCTTTCTGCCATCAATTTTAATGTTGTTATATAATGGCAAAAAGGGACCATCTTTAAAATACTTATTTTATGCATTTTATCCAGTACACTTAATATTATTAGAAATCATTTATGAAATAGTAAAGTTAAATTAACTTTACTATTTTAAATACACACTCTAGGAACTCTTTTTCCAATAGAACAAATAACTTCATAAGGAATTGTATCTAAATAATTAGCAATCTCTTTTATATGTTTAATATCTTTTATAATAACAACTTTATCACCAACTTTAACTGTATCATCAACTTTTACGAAAAGCATATCCATGCAAATATTGCCAACAATTTTATACGATTTATCATTTATAAAAACATTTCGTCCACTATTTTTTCTAATAATTCCATCAGCATATCCAATTGGAATAACTGCAATTTTTTCTATCCCATTTACTTTATATGCACCATTATATCCAACAGTCTCATTATTAACAGTATTAATTTGAATAACTTCGCTATATAAACTAAAGGTAGACTTTAAACCTAAATTCTTACTATCCATAAGCCCATACATAGCAATACCAAGTCTACAACCATTAGCATAAGGCAATTTAGAATAAAGAATAGTTGCATCACTAGCTCCAATATGTATAATAGGAATATCTTTTAAATTTATATCAGATGTTATTTCTTCAAATTTAGCAAATTGATTAAAAGTAGTTACATTATTAGAAGCATTATAAATATGAGTATAAATTCCCTCTAAAGTAAGATTATTATTTTTTATTTTCATAAAGATAGAATTAAAATCATCTTTATTATTAACTCCTAATCTATTCATACCAGTATTAATTTTAATATGTACTTTTAAATTGCTATTTGAAACTAAAGGTAAAATATTATCTAAATAATCAGAATTACTAATAGTTACAGTAATATTATTTTCAACACAATTTTGAATGTAATTTATTGGAATAATACCTAAACATAAAATAGGAATATCATGAAAATGTTTTCTAATTTCTAAAGCTTCATCTAAAGTTGCAACAGCTAAATAATTGCAACCAGCATTAATAATTGTCTCAACAACTTTCATATCGCTATGTCCATAACAATCAGCTTTAACCACTCCAAAATAATATTTATAATCATTATAATGACTAATCAAATTCCTTACATTGTAATCTATATTTTTTAAATTTATTTCAACAAAAGTATTTCTATACATAATAAACTTCAGTCCTTTCTCGCTTCGCTTTTATATTATATTACTTTTTATACAGTATGTTAATAGAATTAGAACAAATTATTAAAAATCCTTGAATAAAAAAATTAAATAATATATAATAAAATCATAAAAATAAGAAAGGAATAACTCATAATGCAAGAAATTATGTGCAGAGACGAAATGCAAACAAAAAAATTTGCAAATAATTTAGCAACAATTTTAAAAAGAGGGGACATTATAGTTCTATCAGGAGATTTAGGCTCAGGAAAAACTAAATTTGTAGAAGGAATATTAACGCATTATGGGATGCAAAATCAAATATCAAGCCCAACATTTACCATCGTAAATGAATATCATAATGACTTAATAGATGTATATCATTTTGACCTTTATAGGTTAGGTGATATATATGAATTTGAAAACATAGGAGGAGAAGAATATTTTGAAAAAGGATTGTGTATTTTTGAATGGGGTGAATTAATAGAAGATATACTTCCAAATGATTATATAAAAATTACAATTGACAGGGGAGAGGATGAAAATTCTAGGAAATTAACCATAGAAACATATCGGATCAAAATATAATGAAATAGACTTTAACACATATAATAGAGAGGAGTAGTGAATAGAAAATGAAAATTTTATCTATTGACACATCAGGAAAAATATGTTCTGTCTCAGTAATGGAAAATGAAAAAATACTAAAAACAATATCAAATAGTTCCGAAAGAGAACATTCTCAAACACTTATGCCAACAATTAATAATATACTAGAAGAATTAAATTTAAAAATTGATGATATTAATTTGCTTTCATGTTCAAGAGGTCCAGGCTCATTTACAGGAATAAGGGTAGGAATGGCAACAATAAAGGCACTTTCAGATGCAAAAAACATTCCAATTGCAGGAGTTGATACCTTAAAAGCTCTAGCATATAGTGTAATCAGAAAAAAGGGCAAAAAAGAATGCAAAATTCTTTCAATGTTAGATGCAAGAAATGAAAACGTATATTTTGCAGTTTATAGAATACATAATGGAAATTTATCATTATATAAAAATGCAGATGTAATGAATATATCAGATGTTGTAGAATATGTTGATTTTAATGATCCATTATATATTGCAGGAGATGCAGATATAAATTTATTAGAACCTTTATTAAAAGCAAAATATTCAAAACAATTAGCTCAGGGTAGAGAAACAGAACAATATGAATATATTGAAGATTTGCCAATTCTTTCAGAATCAATTGCTTTTTCAGCACAGGACAAGTATAATGCAGGTGAATATGGAGATTCTAATACACTATTCCCATTGTATTTAAGAAAGCCACAAGCACAAAGAAATAAAGAAAAAGAAGATGAAAAATTATATTTTTTAGAAATGTCAAAATATGATTTAGAAAATATCAAGAAAAATTATAAAGAATTTCCTAACATATGGGATTATAATACATTTGAAGAAGATTTTAAAAATTCTAAGTATATAGTTGCAAAACAAGATAATGAAATTGTAGGATTTATTGGAATAAGAATAATTTTAGATGAATTGGAAATTATGAATATAGTTACTAGAAAAGATAAGCAAAACAAAGGAATAGCATCAAATTTATTAAGCTATTTACTTAGAATATATATAGGAAAAAATATTGTTGAGAAAATAAATTTAGAAGTAAATGAGCATAATATTAGAGCAATAAGTCTATATAGAAAATTTGGATTTAGACAAGTTGGGCTAAGAAAAAAATATTATAATAACCAAGAAGATGCAATATCAATGACTTTATAATTGAAAGGAAAAAATAAAAAATGAAGAATACAAAAGAAGTATCATATAAAGAACTAAGGTATAATTGTAATCCAGAAGTATTTAAATTTGAAACAACAGAAGAACTACAAAAAGCCTATCAAGGAATAGGACAACAAAGGGGAATTGATTCATTAAAATTTGGATTATCAGTTGATACTAAAGGATATAATGTATATTTAGAAGGACCAACAGGTTCAGGCAAAACCACATATACAAAAAATTATCTAAATATAATCTCCAAAAATAAGAAAAGCCCACCAGATTGGTGCTATATATATAATTTTGAAAATCCTAACGAACCAGTAGCTGTAAGCCTTCCAGCAGGAGAAGGAAATAATTTTAAAGAAATAATGGATAAATTTATAAAAGAAATCAGAAGAGATATAAAAAATACATTTAAGAATGAGGACTTTGAAAAAGAAAAAAATATTATAACACAAAAGTATCAAGAAAAAAGAGTAGAATTATTAGATAACTTAAATAAAAAATCTGAAAAATATGGATTTCAAGTAAAATCAGCTGACAACGGTATATATATGATGCCAATAATAGATGGTAAAGTTCTTAAAGAAGAAGAATTTGAACAATTAGATGAAGAAATAAAAAAAGAATATGAAGACAAATCAACAATTGTTCAACAACAAATTATAGAAGTAATAGGACAAATAAAACAACTAGATGAAGAATCAGAAAAAAAGGTATCAGAATGGCAAGCAAACATAGCAGTTCTAACTATAGAAGGACATATATCTTATGTAAAATCTAATTTTAAAAGAAATAAAAAAATAACGAAATTCCTAGACGGAGTAAAAAAAGATATTTTAAAAAATATATCTAAATTTTTAGAAGAAGACAAAAAAGAGGTTGAAATTCAAGGACCTAGACCACCAGAAGTAAAACCATGGGACAACTACAGAGTAAATGTATTTGTAGATAACAGTAAAACCGATGGTGCACCAGTAATTATGGAATCGAACTATTCATTTAATAATCTTTTTGGTGGACTTGAATATGAAAACCATTATGGATTATTAAAAACCGATTATACAATGATAAGACCAGGATTATTACAAAAAGCAAATGGAGGATATATAATATTCCAAGCAAATGATTTATTAACAAATCCAATGTGTTATGATTATTTGAAAAAAATATTAAGAAACAAAGAAATAGGAATAGACAATTCAATAGAACAAAAATCCTCAATGATACTAGTATCATTAAAGCCAGAACCAATA
>CANQRI010000054.1 GCA_947626235.1 uncultured Clostridia bacterium
ATTTTCTAAAAAGGTCCCCACGAATCACTTCGAAAAATATAATATTATTGTTTTGAAAATAGTATATATATTTTTCTGCTAAACTATTTAACCCCGTCCCTAATAGTTTAGCCAAATATTTCGCCTACATTTATTGGCGTGCCCCTTAAGAAATCTGATGTATTCATCCTTTTTGCATTCTCACCTTGTATCTCTTTTACCTCTATAACTCCATCTAGTGCTTTAACAAATAAGCCCTTTTTACTATCTGAAAACATTACTGTTCCGGGGTGTTATATCTTGTACTTTATAAAAATATTCTGCTAAATCTGGAAACAATTCAATTAACTTTTCATTTTGCATAGTTTGTACTTTCCAGAATTTAATTTTTTTATCATTCAAAAATGTATATGCACCCATTATTGGATTTAGGCCTCTTACTAAATTCTTAATTTTAGCCATCGGCATATCATTCCATTCTATTTTTGCCATTTCCTTTTCTAGCATTGGCGCCATGGTATAATCTTCACTTTGCTTTATTCTTGGTGCTGTTCCTCTTTCTATTTGCTCTATTGTTTTTACTAAAAGTTTACCTCCAATTTTTGCAAGTCTATCCCAAAGTTCACCTGTGGTTTCATCTTCTCCAATTTGTACTTTTTCAGTTAAAATCATATCTCCTGTATCCATTCCAATATCCATGTACATTGTGGTTATACCTGTTTCTTTATCGCCATTTAGCACTGCCCATTGGATTGGCGCTGCTCCTCTATATTTAGGTAAAAGAGATGCATGCACATTTACACACCCTAATTTAGGAATGTCTAATATTTCTTTTGGAAGAATTTTTCCATAAGCTACAACGCATATTAAATCTAGATTTAAAGCCTTTATTTCATTTATAAATTCTGTATTATTTCTAACCTTTTCTGGTTGATACACCTTCAAATTTTGAGAAAGGGCATATTCTTTTACAGGCGAAGCTACCATTTTCATTCCCCTGCCTTTAGGTTTATCTGGATTTGTAACAACTCCAACAACTTCATTTTCAGTTTGACAAATTTCATTTAAAGATTCTTCTGCAAAATCTGGTGTTCCCATAAATAAAATTCTCATAAATATTTTCATTCCCTTCTCGTTTTCTTTAAAGTATAAACATTCCTTCTATTATTTATATATATAATTCGCAACTCACTAAATTATTTTTTATCCTTTTCAGGTTCAACATACTGTAACGTTCCTGGAATCATGCAATCAATAAAAAGTATACCATTTAAATGATCTATTTCATGGCATAATGCTTGAGCCAATAATTCCTTTGCATGAATTTTTATTTTCTTTCCATTCTCGTCTAAAGCCTCCACTGTAACTTCTGCAGGTCTAATCATTCTTGCATATTTATTAGGGAAGCTTAAACACCCTTCTTCTACTTCTTGCTCTCCTTTTTCTTTGGTTATTATAGGATTTACAAGCTTTATAGGACCTTTATCATCATATAAATCTATTACAATTACTCTTTTTAAAACTCCAACTTGTACAGCAGAAAGACCTACACCATTGTATTTATGCATTGTTTCTACCATATCATCTAGCAATTCTCTTATTTTATCATCTACATTTTCAACTTCTCTTGACTTCTTTCTGAGTATTTCGTCTCCTTCTTCTCTTACTATTCTTACTGCCATTTTTTCTCCCCCTTTTAGTCTTTTTGGCTATTACATCATACTACTAGGATTTATGCTAACCACAACCCTTACCTCTTGACTTTTATTTGAATTATATATTTGTTCTAATCCACCATTAATTAAGTCATTTATTTGTTTATTATATAAGCATTTTATAATCATTCTCCATCGATAATTATTTTTTATTTTATCTATTGGAGCTGGCAATGGTTTATACAGCAAGATTCCTATTTTTTCAGTTATTATTCTTTGTTTAAAATAACTATGTAATTTTTCTGATAATTTTATAACTTCTTGCTCCTTTTCCCCGCTAATGCCAATTATTATTATATCGCAAAAAGGTGGATATTTCAACTGCTTTCTTAAACCTATTTCTGTATTATAAAATGCCTTGTAGTCTTGCTTTTTCGCACATTCTATTGCAAAATTATCTGGATTATATGTTTGAACTATAACCTTTCCATCTAAACTCTCTCTTCCTGCTCTCCCTTCAACTTGCGTTAATATTTGGAACGTTCTTTCACTTGCCATATAATCATCTATATTAAGTGAACTATCTGCTGCAATTACGCCTACTAAAGTTACATTTGGAAAATGATGCCCTTTTACTACCATTTGTGTTCCAATTAATATATCAATTCCTTCATTTTTGAATTTATTCAAAATTTGCTCATGCGAATTTTTCTTTGTTACTGTATCTACGTCCATTCTTATTGTAGACGCATTTGGAAACAATTTATTTATTTCTGCTTCTAATTTTTGAGTTCCCGTGCCAAAGTATCTTATATTTTCGCTTTTGCATACAGGGCATACTTTTACTGGTTTTTCCTCATATCCACAATAATGACATTTTAATTTATTCTCCTTTAAGTGATACGTCATCGTTATATTACAATGCTTACACTTAACAGTATACCCACAATTTCGGCACATTATAAATGTTGAATAACCTCTTCTATTTAAAAACAATATTGTTTGATGATGTTCCTTTAAATTTTTTTCAATTTCACTGTATAGTTTTACACTTAACATTGACCTATTTCCATTTGCCAATTCTTCTCTTAAATCTACAATTTCTACATTAGGTAATTTAGAATTATTGGCTCTTTTTGTAAGTTCCAAAAGTTCAATTTCACCTTTAGTTGCTTTAAAATATGTTACCATATCTGGTGTAGCACTGCCTAACACCAAAGGAATATTTTTATTTTTAGCAATTTTTCTTGCTACAACTCTTACGTCATATCTCGGCGTCATTTCAGATTTATATGAACTATCATGTTCTTCATCAATTATAATTAAACCTAAATTTTGAACTGGCGCAAACATTGCAGAACGTGCACCTATTACTATTTTTGCTTCTCCTGACTTTATTTTATTCCAACTATCAAACCTTTCTCCTACAGATAATTTACTATGCAAAACTGCTATTTTATCTACTCCAAACCTACTTATAAACCTATCTACCATTTGTGGAGTAAGTGAAATTTCTGGCACTAGCATAATACTAGACTGTCCTTCATTTAATACCTTTTGTATTGCTTGAAGATATATTTCAGTCTTTCCAGAACCAGTTACACCAAAAATTAAAAATTCTGAATTCATTTTATCATCGATTGCAGTTTCTATTGCATTATATGCTTTTTGCTGTTCTTCTGTAAATTTCAAATTTGTAGTTCTATCTGGCATTACTTTATGTATAAATGGATTTCTTTCAATTTGTTTATCTTTTATTTCGATATAACCATTTTTTTCTACAGTTTTTATTATAGCTTTTGAAACATCTGCAAACATTTCCAGTTCAGTTATATTAGTTTCACCATTTTCTAGTAAAAAATTTAGTAATCTTATATGTTTATCTGATTTTATCAAATTTTGTTCTATTTCTTCTTTTACTTTATCTTCTTCTACTTTCAAGCTTACAAATTTTGCAGTTTTTTCTTTTACCCTATTATCTACTATTTTAGTTTTTGTTCCTGGTGGCAACATTAACTTTATACATTCAGAAATGTTGCAAAAATATCTTTTTGCCATCCATTTTGCAAGTTCTATATATTCTTTATCTATAAAATCTTTTTCCTCTAGTTTTTCTATATCTTTTAACTTGTATTTTGAATTTTCTACAAAGCCTATAACAAAGCCTTCTTCTAGGCTTTTACTTCTTCCAAATGATACTAATACTCTGCTACCAATTTTTATTTTTGGTTGCATTTCTATTGGCACATTGTACTCAAACGTTTTATTCAATTCTTTTGCATTTGTATTTATTATAACTTGTGCTATCATTTAGAACTCCTCCATTTTTATACAGTATATCAAAATTTTTTACAATAAACAAGAAGAAATCCAGTTATTTTTACTGGATTCCTTCCTTTGACCAACAGAGCGTTTGCTCACAAGCTTTTTATATCTAGTTTAAACAAAAAATGCCAGCTTGCCATAGATTTTGTTCTTTTCGAGGTTGATTATGTTGATTAAATCAAGCGGACTTTCTACTCTTTCGTATGTCTTTGTATCCACCTTGCAGATTACAGTCTTGCCTGATTCCAACCTCTTTTTTGCCTCTTCCCTTGTAATACTGGTCAAGGCCTCAATTTCGTTTCTTTCAAGATCAAGCACTCTCATATTGGCCCCCTCTCCAAAACATTTAGCATAAAAAATGCTAAATTATACTACAAGTTACGACATTATTATATTATTTTCTAATAATTATGTCAATGTGTTTTTACATATTTTGTAAAATATTCATTACTAATTGATTTTTTCTTATTTTTATGTTAATATTATATGGTAAAATATTTTATTTCAGGAGGATTTGCATTATGACCAGAAAAATTGTAACCAAAAGAGGTAAATGGAAGGTTTCTGGGGTGAACGTTGTTCCCACTGATTCCTTGTATAACTTGCTGGTAGACGCAATTAATAAAAATCACTTAAGTCAGAGCTACCTACAGCAAATCTCTGGTTGCAGAGCACCTATACAGGTAAATACCAAGGCCAAAACAATCGACTTTGCTTCTTTTTAAGCAAATTTCAATTATAGGCTGTAATTTATGTAATTACCTATATTAAGAACTCCAAAAAGCGAGGGTTGTGTTATTTTCCCCTCGCTTTTTACATTTCATTTATATTCTTCTATATTTTTCATATGTTTCGATATTTTATTCATCTATTACATGGTCATTTTCTCTCTCTAACCATTTTTCATATTCTTCCTTTATAATTGCTACCGCTTGCTGTGGTGTAATATATGTAGTATCTACTATTAAGTCATAATTATTTTCATCTTCTTTTCTAACGCCATATAAATTAAAATATCTTTCATTTTCTAAATTATATCTTTTGATCATATCTTCCTTTTGTTCTTCAATAGTAGCAAAATTTTCTGATTTCTTTCTATTTTCATCATAAAATGCTCTTTTAGCAGCTTCATTTATATCTACTTTTAAATACACTTTAAAAGATTCTGGAACCGCATAAAATCCCAATCTGGCATCTATTATGAAATTATCATGCTCTTTGGCATACTCCTTTGCACTATACTCAATTTTTCTATCTATTTCAGGGTGATTTATTACATATACATTAAATGATGTAACGTCCATTCCCATTTCCATTGCCAATTTTCTGAAATAATCTCCATTCTTATATATTCCAAAATTTAAGTCTTCTTGTAACATTTTAGATATAGTGCTTTTTCCACTAGCTAGTTGCCCTCCTAAAGATATAATATGTTTTTTCTCCATAACTACCCTTAATTACTCCTTTTCTATTTCTACTTTTCCTTCTGCAATTTCTTCTGCAGCAAGTGTTACTGGCGATGTTTCTTCACTTTCTACTAATGGATCACTACCATTTGCTATTTGTCTAGCTCTTTTAGCGGTTGCTATTACTAACCTAAACTTGCTGTCTGTTTTATTTAATAATTCAGCTGTTGTTGGTTTTACTATCATTATAATTTTTCCCCCTTCATATAATTCCTTGCTTTAATGCAAAATTCATTAAACTATTTAACCCCGTCCCTAATAGTTTACTCATCTAATCTTCCTGCTACGGTTTCTGGTTGTACAGCAGATAAAATAATGTGACCTGAATCCATTATTAATACTGCTCTTGTTTTTCTTCCACATGTTGCATCTATTGCATTTCCACTATCTCTTGCGTCTTGTACTAATCTTTTTATTGGTGCAGATTCTGGACTAACTATAGCTACAACTCTGTCTGTTGAAACAATATTACCAAACCCAATGTTAATTAATTTCATAATAACTCCTCCTTTTCTACTTAAGAATAATGCGCTTCTACTCTACTTTTGGCTTATTCCACATTCTGTATTTGTTCTCGTATATCTTCTAGATTCGTTTTTATATCAATTACTAGGTTTGTTATTTCCAATTTTACAGACTTTGAGCCAATGGTGTTTGTTTCTCTATTCATTTCTTGAATTAAAAAGTCTAGCTTTTTGCCTACGGGTTGTTCTTCATTAATTAGTTGCTTAAATTGATTAATATGGCTATTAAGTCTTGTTAGTTCTTCTTCTATTGAACATTTATCTGCATATATTACTACTTCTGTTAGTACTCTTTCTTCGTTTATAGAGTCAGTTTTTAGCATTTCTTTTAATCTCTGATTTAATTTTACTACATATTCTTCAATAAGTCCAGTAGAATATACAGAAATTTCCTGTACTTTTTTTTCTACTTCTTCTATTCTCCTTTCTAAATCTTCTTTTATTTTTTCTCCTTCTTGTAATCTCATATTTACAAAATTTGAAATTGACATATTTAATGTTTCTAATACTTCATTTTGTATTATATCTTCATCATCTTCTACAGTCTTTAGTGTAAGTACATCTGGAAGTTTTGTTATTTCTGTAATAGGTATGTCCATGCTTAAATTATTTTCTTTTGCAAATTTATTCATTTCTGTTATATATTTTTTTACCAATTCATGATTTATTATTACGTCTTTTCCTTGTTCGCTATAATTTTCGTAAGTAATAAATACATCTATTTTTCCTCTTGATATATTTTTTAATACTTCCTTTTTTATATTATCTTCCATATAACTTATACTTCTTGGCAATTTTATAGAAACATCACTATATTTATGATTTACTGATTTTATTTCTATTCCATATATTCTATTATTTTTTTCTAATTTTGCTCTACCGAAGCCAGTCATACTTTTCATTATATAATTCTCCTCTTTTTTTGAATTATTTATTATTTCAATTTTACTATTTTACTTACTTTTCATTTAAATTACTTTTCATATTTTGTATTTAAATCATTTTTTATTTTGCATTTAAGTAAACTATTCTCTTTCGTCACTTATTATTTTCTTTATGTCAAATGGTTGCCTTTTTGCTAATTTTTTATCTTTTGCATAAATAATAATTGTTTTTAATATATAGTATATTACAAATGAAATTGTAACTATTGCCTCTATTTTTACAAATAAATCATTATGCCTTTGGTACACAAAAGTTGCAAGTAATGTTATTACCGAAATAAGCAGTAGCTCTATTCCATTAATTGCTAACTTTCCGCTATCCCTTTTATATGCTAATTCAAACATAAATATTGTTATTGCTACTATTATTATGCTAAACACTTTTAAATCTACTAAAAATGTATTTGCATCTATGTTTTTATAGCCTAAATACATAAAACCGAAATATAGAATTATTGCCATAATTATTCCTATATTTGCTGTTACTTTACTATGTACTTGTGATAGGCTCTTTTTCTTTTTATCTTTAAAGTTTTCTATTTCTTGTTTTATTAAATTTAGTTTTTCTTCATCTTTTACTTCTTTTTTCTTTGTTTTTCTCTTTGATGATAAGTATTCCTCTTCTTCTAACTCGTTTTGTATATCTTCTTCTATTTGTGGTTTTGATGTTTCTTTTTTCTTATTTTCTTTTTTATTTTCGTCTTTAGCTTTCCCCGTTTCTTTTTTAGCTTTGTTGTCTTCTTTGTTTTTTGATTTACTATTAGTGCTTTTTTCTTTTTTATCAGTGCTCTCTGTTTCATCTATTTCATTAATATTTCTAGCTTTTGTTTTGCTTTTTACCTTTTCTTGATCAATATCTTCTTTTTTTGGCTTTCTTGCACTACTTTTAACTTCTTCTTTATTAGGTGTTTCGTCTTCTTCTTTTTTCTCTAATTTAGTTTTGCTTTTAGCACCTTCACCCTTTGTTTTAGTTGTAGTTTTTGATGTAGTTTTTGTTTTTTTGCTTGGTGTTGATAGATTTCCACTTGCCTCTAGCATGCTTTTAATACTAGCAAGTCGATCCTCTACTTCTACTTTTTTTGTTTTAGTTTTCTTAATTTCTTGGTCTTCTTTGCTTTCTAATTCATCTTTAGGTTCTATATTTTCTTCTTTAATTTCTTCTTTTTCTTCATCTTCTGGTTCTACAAGTTTTTTGGTTGAACTTATTCTTGATGAAGTTTTTACTGTTGATGCTTTTTTAGTTGGACTTTTTTTGGCTGAACTTTCCTTTGTAGAACTTTTTGGACTCGAACTTTGCTTTGTAGATTTTTTTGAGCTTGAACTTTGCTTTATATAATTTTTTGAGCTTGAACTTTCTTTTGCTATACTTTTTGAACTCGAAGTATCTTTTGTTAAACTTTTTGAACTGGAAGCTGATGATTTTGAACTCCTTTTAGCTCCCGTTTTTTTAGGCTCTACTTTTTCATTTTCTAGTTCAGTTTTGCTAATATCATCTGATTTTACCTTTCTAGTAGTTTTTTTCTTTGGTTCTTCATTTTTTTCTTCATTCATTTGCAATATACAACTCCTTAATTTTCTAATTCATAAATAATAATGCTTGATATTACTATTGGTGCAGTTTCTGTTCTTAATATTCTTTTACCTAAAGTAACAATACTTGCTTTTTCTTTAAATAATTCTATTTCTTTTGCATCAATTCCACCTTCTGGCCCTATTAAAATGCCTATTATTATATTTTTATCTTTAAACTTTTCTCCATCTAGCATTTCTTGTTCTTTTATAGATTTTAAGACTTGTTTTAATGTTGTATTTTTTTCTTCTTCATATGCTACTATAAATTTATCATAATTATTTATTCTATTCAATATCTCTTTTACATTTATACAATTTTCTACTTTAGGTATAATATCCCTTTTGCTTTGTTTTGCTGCTACTTCTGCAATTTTTTGCCATCTTTCTACTTTTTTTTGCCTATCTTTTGCATCTAACTTTACAATGCTTCTTTCCATTTCTACTGGAATTATACTTCTTACTCCTATTTCTGTAGTTTTTTGAATAATAAGTTCCATCTTATCTGCTTTTGGAAGCCCTTGATATATGTCTATTTTTATATTTGATTCGACATTTTCTTCTATTTTATTTAATATTTCACATATTACTTCGCTTTTTGTATAATTAGTAATTTGAGCTATATAATTTTCTGATGTATCTATATTACAAATTTGTATTTCGTCATTTGTATTTAACCTTAATACATTTACTATGTGATTTACATCTTCTCCATTTATATTTATTTTTCCGCTCACTATTTGATTTTTATTTACAAAAAATTTTTGCATATCTACCTCTTATATAAATAATATTATTATGTACCATGGGTAAGTAACTACCTTATGAATAGTACAGCCCTACAACCATATAGACCACCATTATTGCTAGGATTGCTGTAGTAGCGGTACTTTGCAGTAGTATTGCTAAGAAAATCGCCTCCACGCAACACTCTAAAGTTTGTACTGTAAGTCTCTATGGTCCAATCGTATACATTTCCGCATAAATCATATATGTTGTCTGCTTTGGTTTGCTCACTTGCCCCTGCGGGAATAGTTGAATAGTTACCACTATGTGTAGCGTTTTGTTCTCCATCTCCTGTACTGTCATATTTTAGCGTTGCATTACTATAAATTCCCCATTCTTTTGAATTTGTTGCTACTTGTTCTTTCGTTTTATCTCCACTTTCTATTATCCACATTAATGTTCTATCAAACTGACTTCCAAATATCATACTCGTTACTACATTTTCATTTGCTCCTCTTAACCTTT
>CANQRI010000055.1 GCA_947626235.1 uncultured Clostridia bacterium
GTCATGACATACACGGTGATAACCGAAAGGGCCACAGGAAGCATTGCTTCTGTTTTCGGCTGAATCCAGCCATATTTCTTTCTAGCCGAATCCAACTTGTTCATGTCTTCTTCAATCTGCTCCGCAGAGATTTCAGACAAGTCCTCATTTTTGCCGTAGATAGAAGATGCCACCTTAATCGCTCCATACGCCAGAGCAGCTACCTTGCCGAGTGCCATCAGCTCATTGAGCTTCTGCTTGTTCTCCAAGAAGTCTAACTTGAACCCGAGTTTTTCCTGGCAGGTCTTGTCGATGTTTTCCACAGAAAGTGGAGAGTTCTTGGAGTTCAGAATCTTGTAGGCAGCGTAGATGCTTACTACAGGAACGGCCCACTTGAGAGTGGGTTTATACTTTTCTAAGCACCGCTTTGCGATGTCCACGTTCTCTTTAGGAGAGTGCTCGTAAACCTGTGCCCACAGCTCTGATACTTTGCCTTTCATATTTAAGTCCTCCTTTTGTTTTTTGACATTGGTAACAGGGTTATTCATTTTTGATGTTTTTGCCTGTTTAGTTAGATTTTCTTCTCCTTTTGCAAGTTCTTCTTCCTCTTCACTCAAATTTTCTTCTTCATTTGCAATTTCTTCTTCCATCTCTGAAAAATCATCATCCGTTTCAGTTAATTCCGAATGCGAAATTCCAGCATTACATGCATGAGATATTTTTAGGTACTCATTTTTGTCAAAAGTAAAACCTAAAGAAGTATGAGAGTAATCTAATTTGAAGAAATTACAATTGTGGTAAGAACAACTACATGCATTTTCATGAGTAGGGGAAAGTTCTACATAAAATTCGCTTGCTAGTTTATCGTTATTTCTTTCCCTTGTACCTTTAACAATAGATGAAAGGGGAACGACACCATTAAAGGAATCATCACGATCACGACATGTTTTATCAAAGTGAACGTGAATAAGATCATCCTTTCCAATATAAAATTGAAAATTAGGATCCTTGTCGAATGGATGTACTACCTCATCATTGTGACAAGTAAGTTCAAGAGGATAATCTTCTGAATATTCCCCTAAAGTTCTATCATCGTCCTCAATGTCATGCCACTGCCCACAATATGGGCATTTAAACTGCTCAGGAACTAACTCTAAAATGTCATTGTTCACAATAGTCCTCCTTTTATAGTTGTTGTGATTTGTTGTGTTAAGTTATGGTTTTATCTCCTTTCTTAAAATAGTGTATTTGTGAGTATACACTTTTGGCTACAAAAGCAAATAAGCCTTTGATATGTACTACACTAATACCGGGCTAAATTATATCACTATTCACATAAAAAGTCAACAAAAAGAGTAAACATTAGATATAAATAAAATGCTAAATTATTAATAAAAAAGTAACATATTTAATATGTTACTTTTTTTATATTACCTAAAAATAAATTTAAATAGGATTTACATGAATTATAGTTCTATAAACATTATCCAAAGAATTAATATCTTTTTCTAATTTATCTGCTAAAGAATGGCTTTCAAATGTAGACATATTGCCATCAACAAAAATAGTTAAGACTATAACATATTTATAACCTACTGGAGAAGAAGAAACATTATCAATTTGTTGAATTTCAGGATAATTTTTAGTTAAATTTGAAATTGTATTTAAAGTCTCATCATCTACAGATTTATCCATTAAAGTATTATAACTTTCAATAAAAATTTTAATTCCAGTATATGCAATCCAAATAGAAATTCCAATTCCAACAATGCCATCAAGCCAATATATATTCACAAGAGTAACTAAAATTGAAATTAAAGTAAAAGATGTAACGATGCAGTCATTTCTATGGTCTTTCATATTCGCTTCTAACAATATATTATTAAATTTTTTAGAAAGTTTATATGTATATATAAAAAGTGCAAACTTGGTTATTATAGTAATAATACATACAACTACCAAAATCCATGAAAATTGCAACTCATTTTTATTTAATAAAGACAATACTGCGTCATATAAAAGCTTAAAAGATAAAACAATCATGGATAAGCTAATGAAAAGTGAAAATATATATTCAGCTTTTCCATGTCCAAAATTGTGATTATCATCTTGGGGTTCACTTGCAATTTTATTACCAATAGTAGTCATTACAGAAGCAAAAATGTCGCTCGCACTGTTTGCACTATCTGCAATCATAGCTTGACTGCCTGAAATAAAGCCAATAGTTCCCTTTATAATTAACAAAAATATATTCCCTAAAATGCCAAATATTCCAGCTTTTTTAGTAGATTTAAATCTATCGCCCATAAAAACCATCCTTTTTATAAATATATTATTAATAGATTAAAGTATAACACATAAAAAGCAAAAATAAAATAAATAAAAAAAATTACCTAAAAAATGTAAAAATTACAAAAGTGTTGCAAAAATATTACAGATGTGTTACAATATATGTATATCCAAAAGAGAAGGTGGGTAAAATGGAACTAATGATGATTATAGTATATATTTTAATATTTATAATATTTACATTAATTGTATTACCAATAATGCAATTAAAATTAACAGGTATAAAAGTAAAAGATTTCTGGTCATTTATTGAAGCAAACCAGTTATTAGATAAATTATATGCATTTTCAAAAAAATATGAGAAAATGAGTGTACAAGAGCAAGTAATATTTTTAATGGAAGCAGAAAAAGTATTTGAAGCATTTGATAAAATTCCACAAATTATATGGGAAGATGAATATACTAAATATGCAGAAGTATTAAATACCTATAAAAATATTAAAGTTTTAAGATGGGCATCAAATTAGTAGAAAATATAAAATAAATATAAGAAAATTGTTAATCCTAGCGGTTAACAATTTTTTTGTTTAAATAGAATTAAAGTAAAGAATAATAAACATAAACGTTAATATAATAATATAGTAGAAATTTTAACAATGTGAAATTAAAATTATTTTTAATATTTATATGTTTATCAAGAGAAAGGAAGAATTTTATAATGAAAATTAGATATTTTGACCATGCTGCAACTACTGCTGTAAAAGAAGAAGTACTAAAAGAAATGTTGCCATATTTTAGTTTAGAATATGGCAATGCTTCATCATTGTATAGTATAGGTAGAAAATCAAAAAAAGCAATAGATACAGCAAGGCATCAGGTAGCAAAAGCCATAAATTGTGAACCAAAAGAAGTATATTTTACATCATGTGGAAGTGAAAGTGACAATTTAGCATTAAAAGGAGTGGCATATGCCAACAAAAATAAAGGTAATCATATAATAACAACAAAAATAGAGCACCCAGCCATAATGCAAACTTGTGCTACATTAGAAAAACAAGGTTATGAAGTAACATATTTAAATGTAGATAAGGATGGATTAATAAATTTGCAAGAACTAGAGAATTCAATAAAAGACACGACAATTCTAATAAGTATAATGTTTGCAAATAATGAAATAGGAACAATACAACCAATAAAAGAAATTGGTGAAATAGCCAAAAGACATCAAATTTTCTTCCATACAGATGCAGTTCAAGCAATAGGAAATGTAAGGATAGATGTAGATTATTTAAATATAGATTTACTTTCAATGTCGGCACATAAATTTTATGGTCCAAAGGGAGTAGGAGCTTTATATGTAAGAAAAGGAATAGAGTTTGAAAGAATTCAAGATGGTGGTCATCAAGAAAAAAATAAAAGGGCAGGAACAGAAAATGTAGCAGGAATTGTTGGTTTGGGAAAGGCAATAGAACTTGCATATAAAAATTTCGACCAATATAATGAAAAGCTAACTAAATTAAGAGATTATTATATATCACAAATAGAAGAAAAAATACCAAATGCTAAATTAAATGGACATAGAACGAAAAGGCTTCCAGGAAATACCAATATATCATTTAAAGGCGTGGATGGTCAGTTACTTTTATTAAAATTAGACGAAAATGGAATATGTGCATCAAGCGGAAGTGCCTGTACATCAGGTTCATTAGATCCGTCACATGTGCTTGTGGCAATAGGGTTGCCTCCTGAATACGCTCAAGGGTCTTTGCGAGTTACCATTGGAGATGAAAATACTAAAGAAGATGTAGATTATTTAATTAAACTATTAGGGACGGGGTTAAATAGTTTAACAAAATAAATTTATTAGTCTTTTGCCTTTTTATTACACGTTAATTTTGTTAAACTATTTAACCCCGTCCCTAATAGTTTAATGAATAAAAAACGGAAAATTAATTAATACTATTATAGAAAAATTAAAAAGGAAAATTCTGTAATGGTAAAAAAAATAAAAAATATAATAATTGGTTTAATAGCAGGATTTATTAGTGGGTTCTTTGCTTCAGGTGGAGGGCTAATATTAGTTCCTGCTTTTATTTATTTATTAAATATGGATGAAAAGAAGGCAAGAGGAACATCAGTATTTTGTATTTTGCCTATGGTTGTGGCTAGTGGAATATTTTATTATAGTGACAATCATATAGATTGGCAAATTGGTATAAAATGTGCGATTGGTGGAGTAATAGGAGGGATAATAGGTGCAAAACTTTTGAAAAAATTGCCTACTAGATATATAAGAATTGCATTTATTATTTTTTTAATATATGTATCTTTTAGAATGTTATTCTAAATATTTGCATTGCTGAATTTTATAAAAAGTACTTTGATAAAAGCATATGAGAAATATGCGAAAAAAGTATATCGCAAAAATATATGCTAATTAAAAGAATGGTGATAAAAGGGGAGATTATATTTGCTTGAAATATTATTTGGACTAATTGCTGGAACAGTAAGTGGAATGGGAATGGGAGGAGGAACAATATTAATACTTTTACTTTCAGTTTTTATGGGACTTAATCAGCATGTGGCTCAAGCTACAAATTTAGTATTTTTTATTCCAACTTCAATAGCAGCAATAATAATAAATTTAAAACAGAAAAATATAGATTTAAAAATTGCGAAAGTTATTTCTATTGTAGGAATAGTAGGTGCAGTTATAGGTGCAATAATTGCAGATAGAGTTGAAACAGAAAGCTTAAGAAAGTATTTTGCAGTTTTTATACTAATTATAGCAATAAGGGAAATATATAGTCTATATAAAGAGTATAAAATGAAGATAAAAAAGACATAATAAATAGAAAATTTAGAAAAGGAGGAAGTTATGGATATGAAATTTGTTAAAGGTATGGTATTTGGTGGAATTGTTTCTGCAGGAGCTATGATGATGTACAATGAAATGAAAGGAAAGAGCAAAAAACAAATGGTAAAAATGGGTAGACAATTTGCTAAAAAAATGGGAATAATGTAGAAAAATGGAACAAAGCTAAATTATATACCGATGGAATAATTGATATATGCAAAATTGCATTAATATAATAGGAATACAAAATTGCATAAAATAATAAGAATATAAAATTGCATCAAGTAATAAGAATGTAAAGTTAATATAATTATATAAGATAATAAAGGCGGATATAAATTAGAATCCGCCTTTAATTTTTGAAATTTAATCTTTGAAATTTAGTCTTTGACATTTTATTTTGATAACTCAAAATTTTTTAAAACGATATAAAATTAGTCTTCTACATCTTCAGAAGATTCACATCTATAATCTTCTTTTTTGCAAGGCTTACAATCATGTTCGTAATCGTCATGTTTGCAGTCCATATCGTGTTTACATTCCATTTTTACGCCTTTTAAGCATTTTCCTTCATGTTTACAAGAAGTACATATTTTGCAATGTTTTACGTTATCTACCCAAACTTCTATTGCATAAACTTTATTTGCACATAGAGGACCAAATACGAAATCGCCATCTTTATCTGTAAAAGTATGAGATACAGGTCTTCTTTCTTCTTTACCACATTCACATACTATTTCTATTAATTTAACTACTGCATCACATACAGGATCACCATAGCAATCTTTTATAACGCCGTATATAACGTTTCTATTGTCTTCTGGTAAACGAATGTCAAGGTCAAATTGCTTTCCAGATGCAATTACACCATCTACTTCTACAACAGGGCATACATTTTTATCATATTCCATATTAATAAAACCTCTTTCTTTTAAATATATTTTAGTATATACTTGAATATAAAGCATATAACTTATACTATATACTATGAAAATTATAAAAAATGGTGTAGAATAAACAATAAAAAAGTAGAAAATTGTAGAGCAATTTGAAAGACCAATAATGATTAAAAATATAAAATATGGTTTATAGGTAAATCCAATAAAAACCTAAATAAAATGTAAGGGATGATTACAAATGGATAAAAGACCAATAGGAGTTTTTGATTCTGGAGTTGGAGGAATAGCAGTATTTAGAGAAATAGTAAAGTATAATCCAAATGAGAACATAGTTTATTTAGGCGATACTAAAAGTTTCCCTTATGGAAGTAAATCTAAAGAAAGTATAGTAGAACTTACTAAAAAGGGAATAGAATTTTTAATAAATAAAGGTGTTAAACAAATAGTAATAGCTTGTGGAACAGCGACCAGTCAGGCGTTAGATGAAGTAAAAAAATTGTACAATATACCTATTGTAGGTATAATAAATTCAACTGTAGAATATATACAGCAAAAAAACATGAAAAATATAGGGGTAATGGCTACTGTTGGAACTATAAGAAGTAATGCATGGAAAAATAGCATATTGCAAAAAATTCCAGATGCAAATGTAATTAATAAAGCATGTGCACTTTTAGCACCAATGGCAGAAGAAGGTTGGATAGATAATGAAATTGCAGTGTTAACAATAAAAGAATATTTAAAAGATTTAAAGGATAAAGACTTACAGGCTTTAATTCTAGGCTGTACACACTATCCATTATTTAAAAAAATTATAAGAAATGAATTGCAAGAAAATGTGGATATTATAGATACAGGTGAAATTTTAAGTAAAGCATTAAAAAAAGAGCTTATGCAGAATAGTATGGAAAATAATGAAACAGATCCAAAGTATGAAATATATTTAACAGATATTGAAACGAATTTTAAAAATGTCGCATCAAAGCTATTAGGCAATAATATGCAAGAAATAAAGTTAGCTAAAGAATATTAGAACTGATATAAAAAATCATCAAACAAACTAGCTAAAAAATATTAGAATTGATATAAAAAATCATTAGAACTGATATAAAGAAAATCATGTAAAAAACTAGCTAAAGAATATAAAAAAAGTAATATTACGAGATACAAACTAATAGTATTATACAAATACAAATTAGAAAGGGGAAAATAATGAAAAAATCAAAACTGATTATTTGTATAATGTTAATATTACTAATGATAACTACGTGTGTATATGCAGAATCTCAACTTGCAATAGAAGTCTCATATGAAGGCAGTGTTGTAAAAAATGAAGAGAAAGCTGCTACAATAGTATTAGCAGGAACAGATGCAACATTACATTCTAAAGTAAGAATAAAAGTAACAGTTACAGGTCCAGCAACACCAAAATTAATGGCAACAGATTCTGAACAACATGAAATAGATATTGCTGAGGTAGGCTATTGGGGACCAGAGCAAGGTTTTGCAATACAAGGTACATTCCAAAATACAACACCTGTAAGAGCAACATTCCCACAAGCAGGTGATTATACTATAAAAATAGACTTAATAGATTTAGAACAAGATAGTACAGTTTTAGTTACAAAAACAGTATCTATAACAGTTCTTGATGAGTCTCCTGTAACAAATACAGTACAAAATGCTGTAACTAATGAAACAACAAATACCGTTCAAAATGTTCAGCAATTACCAAAAACAGGAACAAGTATAGTAGACTATGGAATTTATTTTGCAATTGGTGTAGCAGTAATATATTGCTTTTATATGTTAAAGAAGAAAAGAATGGGATAATAGTAAGTGATGTAAAGTGAAAGTAATACATTTCAATATAAAATTATTTGTAATGATAATTGCTTCCTTTATATTTGTAGTAATTACGTATATACTTTGCAGGGAGCAAGTAGATGATATCAATACAAAAACATATGAAACTGTAAAGAGAATAGAAATACAAAATACAACTAATGAAAATGTTATAAAAAATAATGTTATAGAAAAAGTAAATATAAATTTGCCGGAATATGTGGATATACCGAGACAATATAGAGGTTTTAATGTTATTGGAAAAATAAAAATTCCTAAATTAGGAATAGAAAAATATATTTTAGAAGCAACAACAGAAAGTGCACTAAAAGTAGCAGTGGCAAGAACATATGGACCAGATGTAAATGAAATAGGTAATTTGTGTATTTCGGGTCATAACTATACTCAAACTTTTGGAAGAATAAAAGAATTGGAAATTGGTGATGAAATAATACTTACAGATAAGTATTCAAGAGAAAAAGTTTATACGGTATATAAAAATTATAAGGTATTGCCTAATGATACTGAATGTTTAAGCCAAGATACAGAAGGGGAAAGGGAGGTTACATTAATTACGTGCACTTTGGGTGCAATTAAAAGAAATATAATTAAGGCAATAGAAAAATATGATTAAATTATAAAGGGGGCTTCCTATTTTAGGAAACCCTCTTTAAATATATTACTTTAATTCTTTAAGTAAGCTCTTGAGTGAACTATAAACATTATCATATACTTCTTCAATAGTTTTGTCAGTAGTATCTACATATAGGTGTTTAGATGTCCTTAAAAAGTCTAGCTCTTTGTATTTACCTGACATGATATTATCATATAAATCTTTAGTAATGGGGGACTGCCTTTCAAAATATTCAGGATATTCATAGCGGTCTTTACCTTCATCATCACAAACGCGTTGCCAAGCAACTTTCGGGTCACAGTTAAGGTGTACATAGATATCGAATTTGGCTAAACGCAAAGGACGTTGAATGGAATAAATTTCGCTATAAGATTTTCCACTTCTTGTTACGCCATGAGCATATTGGTCAACAGGGCCTCTTTGACATACAAAGAAATCACAATTTCCATTAAGCTGTATCATGTAATTACTAAGCAGACCATCCATAAAAGAAAAGAGGAGTTGCTCTGTATACCAATCTTCATAACCATTTTGACTTATGGCATTGTTAAGAAGATTAACAGTATGCTTATCACATGGTGATTTAGCGGTAATGACTATATAGCCTAAATTAGCTAAACTTTTAGCTATATTATCCCGCAGATTTGTCTTTCCAGAACCATCTTGACCGGTAATACTAATGAATGTAGTCTTTTTATTAGTGCCAAGTTTATCAAAGCAAATGGCTCCGTTGGTACTAATAATATTTGGTAAAAAAATAGGAGTCCTCATAATGTCTTCACTCATAATATACCTCCTTAATAAAGTTGATACATTGAATAGTTACTAAAAGTATCACCCATTATAGCATTAACAAATTTTGTTGTAAATAGATGTTAATAAAAAAATTATATTTCGTTGTATATGTGTCAATGATGTGAAACAAAATTCTATAAAAAAATTTGTAGTATCATTGAATTTTCTATTGGTGCTTTC
>CANQRI010000056.1 GCA_947626235.1 uncultured Clostridia bacterium
GAATAAAAAAAGGTAAAAAATTCCAGACACTTCTAGGAGTTACAGGCTCACGGAAAAACATTTACAATGGCAAATATAATTGAAAAGGTACAAAATAAGGCTAATACAGAATATGAAAAGTACAGAAAAAAACAAATGAACAATATATTTCGAGTATGGATAGAATAACAAATATGGCGGTAAATATATTGATAGGAAAAATTATAAATAATAAAAGTATTGAAGCAGAAAATTTTGTCGCATGTTTATTTGAAAAATTATAGCAAAGTTGTAATTAAAATTAGAAAATAAAATAGTAAGTACTGCCATAAGTTGAAAAAAACTGCAGAAAATGTTATAATAATAGTAGATTTACCAATGTGTAAATTAAGTAATTAACAACAAATTCTGAATTTATCAGAGGAGGAAAAGACATGGTTGACACAAGACATTACTCATTAGTTGAACTTCAGGGTTATGAAAGTAAAACAGAAGCGTATGAACACATTCGGCTTTGGTACAGTACATTAAAAGGAGTCACAACATATTATGATAATGGACTTTGGTACATTGTACAAAGCAATGCCCTGAAATAACTGCATCACATCAAGCAAAACAAACTGAGAGTTGCGACTGCAACTCTCAGTTTGCTAGAAAAAAATGGGGACGAATTATTAGATGGAATATATGAAAGTTTTATAGAACAATTAAAATCAATTTAAAGAAAAATGAATAATAATTATAAAAACAAGGTGTTTTTAAAGCCTTGTTTTTTCAGGCAAAAAATGATATTATTATTATGTAATGTTTTTTGAAAGTTATAATAAAAAAATGATATGTAAAAGAAGGTTATATTTATGGATAATAAAATTATTGCTTCTAATAGTGATATAGTTTTTTATAAAAAAGATAATGGTGATACTAATATTGAGCTATTGATAAACGGTGAGACTTTATGGGTATCTCAAAAGACTATGGCTGAAATATTTGATATAGATAGAAGTGTAATAACAAAGCATTTAAAAAATGTTTTTAATGAAGGTGAATTAGATAAAAATCAAGTATGTGCAAAATTTGCACATACTGCAAATGACGGGAAGAAATATAATACAGAATTTTATAACTTAGATGCTATAATATCCGTTGGATATAGAGTTAATTCTAAAAAAGCAACAGAATTTAGAATATGGGCAACAAAAATATTAAATTCATATATGACAAAAGGATTTGCTTTAGATGATGAAAGATTTCTAAAAGGTGGAAAAGTAAATCAAAAATATTTTGATGAATTATTAGAAAGAATAAAAGTAATTCGTACAAGTGAAAGAATGGCATATCAAAAAATAACAGATATCTTTATAAGTACATCAATTGATTATGATAAAAATTCCGAAGAAGCATATACATTTTTCAAAATTGTACAAAATAAGTTACATTATGCAATAACAGGACACACTGCTGCTGAACTTATTTTTGAAAGAGTAGATGCAAGTAAAACTAATATGGGACTTACAACTTGGAAAGAAGCTCCAGATGGAATGATATATAAATATGATGTAACTATTGCAAAGAATTATTTAAAAGAAGAAGAATTAAAAAAACTAAACAATTTAACTACATTATTTTTAGACTATGCAGAAACAATGGCAGAAGAAAATCAAGTTATGACGATGAGAGATTGGATAAATGAAACTGATAATTTATTAAAATTTAGAAAAATAGTATTTAGTATTATTTAATATCGTTTAATAGTGCGATAAAAATTTGTGACCTAAATTCGTCCCATACAAAAAATTACTATTAACCAACAAAATTAGTCCAATGGGGACGAATTTGAGGACGAATGCTTGGCTGACTGTTATCTTTTTTTAATAGTAAATAGGTCACAAGAAAGGGAAAAAAATGTTTAAAATTCATTCGGAATATAAACCAACTGGCGACCAACCACAAGCAATAGAATACTTATCAAATGGAATTAAAGAAGGCAAGAAATTCCAGACACTTCTAGGAGTTACAGGTTCTCGGAAAAACTTTCACAATGGCAAATATAATTGAAAAAGTACAAAAGCCAACTCTTGTTTTAGCACACAATAAAACTCTAGCTCGGACAATTATATAGTGAGTTCAAAGAGTTCTTCCCAGAGAACGCAGTGGAGTATTTTGTTTCATATTATGATTATTATCAACCAGAAGCGTATATACCTTCATCAGATACATATATTGAAAAAGATTCTTCTGTAAATGATGAAATAGACAAGCTTCGTCATTCTGCAACAGCTGCACTTTTTGAAACAAGAGATGTTATTATAGTAGCTTCTGTTTCATGTATATATGGTTTAGGTGACCCTATTGATTATGAACACATGACAGTTTCATTAAGACCAGGTATGCAGGCAAGTAGGAATAGTGTTTTAAAAAAGTTAATAGATATGCAATATACAAGAAATGAATTAGACTTTAAAAGGGGAACTTTTAGAGCAAAAGGTGATATTGTAGAAATATATCCATCAGATGAAAGTGAAAGTGCAATAAGAGTTGAATTTTGGGGTGATGAAGTAGAAAAAATTTCTGAAATAAACCCATTAACTGGTAAAACTATAGGTGTAAGAAATCATGTTATGATATTTCCAAATTCGCATTATGTAACAACATCAGATAAAATGGAAAGAGCAATTCAAACTATAGAGCAAGAAATGGAAGAACAAGTTGCTAAATTTAAAGCAGAAGGAAAATTAATAGAAGCACAAAGAATAGAAGAAAGAACAAATTTTGATATAGAAATGATGAAAGAAACTGGCTTTTGTCAAGGAATTGAAAATTATTCAAGACATATAAGTGGAAGAAAGCCTGGCTCTCCACCATTTACATTGTTTGATTATTTTCCAAAAGATTTTTTACTATTAATAGATGAATCTCATGCCACAATACCACAAGTAAGGGCAATGTATAATGGTGATAGAGCAAGAAAGGAATCATTAGTAAAATATGGTTTTAGGCTTCCATCAGCATTTGATAATAGGCCTTTAAAGTTTAATGAATTTGAAGAAAGAATTAATCAATGTATATTTGTAAGTGCTACGCCGGCAGAGTATGAAAAAGAACATTCAAAAGAAAATGTTGTAGAACAAATTATAAGACCTACTGGACTTTTAGATCCAAAAATAGAAGTAAAGCCAGTAACAAATCAAATAGATGATTTAATTGAACAAATAAGAATAAGGGTAGAAAAAAATGAAAGAGTATTAGTTACTACCTTAACTAAAAAAATGGCTGAGGATTTAACCTCGTACTTATCAGGCATAGATATAAAGGTAAGATATATGCATTCAGATATAAAGGCATTAGAAAGAATGGAAATAATAAGAGATTTAAGATTACGGAGAGTTTGATGTACTTGTTGGAATAAATCTTTTGAGAGAAGGTTTGGATATTCCAGAGGTTTCATTAGTAGCTATTTTAGATGCAGACAAAGAAGGATTTTTACGTTCAGAGCGTTCACTAATTCAAACTGTTGGACGTGCTGCAAGAAATACAAAAGGAAAAGTAATAATGTACGCTGATGAATTAACAGAATCTATGGAAAAAGCTATTTCTGAAACAAACAGAAGAAGAAAAATTCAGGCTCAATATAATGAAGAACACGGAATTGTTCCAAAAACTATACAAAAATCTATTAGAGATACTATTAAAGCAAGTATTGTAGAAGAAGCACAATCAGAATATAATCTAGGAAAAGATGCAGATATACAAGAAATTGTAGATAAATTAACTGATGAAATGTTAAAATATGCTCAAGAAATGGAATTTGAAAAGGCAGCAGAATTAAGAGATAAAATAAAAGAATTAACAGGTCGGAATTATTTAAAAATATTGACTTTTATTTGTAAATGAGATAATAATATAACAAATAAAATTTAAAGAAGGATAAGGTATATGGGGAAAGAAACTGTAGATAAGTTATTTGATGCAATAGTAAATGGAAATTTTGAAGATATATGGAATTTGGCTGAAATGAATCAGCCTTTTGATGAAGACTACATGGAAGAACATTTAGATATTGTCCTAAGAAAAATAATGCAAAAAATTGAAAATGCAGATTTTGATTATTTTTTAACTAGAAGAAATGAATTACCAGATATATTTATAAAATTACTAACATATTCAAGCAGAGTTGATGTAATAAAAGAATATATTGAAAAAAGGGAAGAATTAGGTTTAACTTCTTCAGAAATTGTTGATTTAATACTGGCAACAAAAGATAAGAATTATATAAGGCAGTGCGTAGAAAAAATAGATAAAGAGTTTAATTTAGAGTCATATCACATAGCTGAACTTATAGGTACTTCTAATGATAAGGAGCTTATACAACAATATTTATTAGATTCTGAAAAACGTGAAAAATTAAATCTAAATACCTATGAAGTTTATTTAATGATATCTTCAACAAAAGATATTGAATTTATAAAACAATGTATAAATCATGCAAAGGAAATAGGAGGTATGGGTTCTACATACATTGTGCAATTAATAAATCAAGTAAACGATGTACAATATACAAAACAATGTATAAAAAGAAGAGATGAAATAGGGTTGCCGTTTAATGATATCTTTGAGTATTTAACTAAAAAAAATGATATAAATCTTATAAAAGAAGTTATAAGTGAATATAAAGATTTTGAATTAAATTCACCAGAGTTAGTTAAATTAATAGCTTCCACTGAAGATGAAAATTATATAAAACACATTATTGAAAACAGTAGAGATATGAATTTAAGCCCTTCTGGTATTACAACATTAATATTAAAAACAAATGATATAAACTATATAAAAGAATGTGTTGAAAAAAGAGATGATTTCCAAATACAACCTCATATTCTTAAATTAATTTTAGCAACTTATGATAGTCAATATATGAAACAATGTATAGAAATATATGAAGATTTAAAATTGGAAACTCAAGCTGTTGTTAAATTAATAATAGAATCTAACGATAAACAATATATGAAAAAATGTATAGCTAGAAAAGAGGAGTTAGGATTAGATTCATATGATATAGCTAAAATAGTAATCATGACTGATGATAAAGAATTTATACGTGAGTGTTTAAATGATGTAAATTTAGATGATATGAATAAAAAAGCATTTAATATGGCAGTAAACACGCAGGAAGCAATAAAAGAGTTACATTCAAAAACAAAAATAAAACTTCCAACAAATATGACAATAGGAATGGAAATTGAAAGTTTGGGAAAAATGAGTGCAACTTTAAAAGAAAGAGGAGAAGCTTTTTTGGATGATTGGACTCGAAAGAATGATGGAAGTTTAGCTCCAGACGAACTTGATGAAGATGGTATTGAAATTACTTCACCTATTTTAACTGGTTCAAATGATAGAAATACAAATGAAATTTTTAAGGTTGCAACTATACTACAAGATTTTGGACAATATGCAAACGGTTCTTGTGGTGGACATGTACACATTGGTTCAAACTATTTAACAAGTGTTCAAGCATGGCATAATATGCTTGAATTATGGTCAAATACAGAATCAATATTATATGTAATATCAAATGAAAAAGGAACTATTCCAAGAAAAGGCATAACTGATTATGCAGAACCAATATCTGGAGAGTTTGAAAAGGCATTGGAAGAGGGAAGTATAAATTTAGAAGATGAAAAAGATTTAACCAAATTTAAATATATAGTTTGCAATTTTCAGATGAATAAATATAAGGGAATAAATTTTAAAAATTTATTTGGAATGACAACAGTAGAATTTAGATTAGCAAATGGTACAGTGAAGCCTGAAGTATGGATTGAAAATATTAATTTATTTGGAGGTTTATTAAAAGCAGCACAAGAATTATCAATAATACAAGCTAAAAATTATAATGAAAGAACTGATGAAGAAAAAGCTTATTTGGAATGTTTTGAAAGTATAAGAAATGATGATTTAACAGAAAAGGCAAAATTAGAAAAATTATTAGAGTTAGTTATAGATAAAGAAGATAGAGATATTTATAGAGAAAGATATGATGTTAACATTGAATTAATAAAAAAATATCCAGAATTACAAAATTCAATAAAAGGAAAGTTGGCAAAAAATAAATTTAAAGTTTTAAAAGAAAATGATGAAAACGAAAAATCTGATGTGGGAGAAGAAAGATAAATGTTAAAAAAGTTGATAGTAATTGAAGATGATGAAGAATTTCAATGTGATAATATAAGGGAATTAGTAAAGAAATTAGTAGATAAAAATTATTATAATTATACTGATGCAGAAAAGTATAATAAATTAAACATGTTAGCACTTGCAAATTCATTAGGAAATGACGATAAATTTTTGGCAAGAAATGAGATAACCTATATTTTATCTTTATTAATGGCTAACAAAATTGTATTATTAGAAAATAAAAATGCTGATATTTTTACAAAATACATTGATAAATCTAATATAAAAAATAATTATATAATAGTAAATAAATTCGCTAAAGAAATACTACAAAAATATGTGAACAAATAGAAAATATTTCAATAAAAATAATGTACCCTGCTTCAATTAAGAAGCAGGGTTTATAAATTTTTACGTGGAAACTCTGCAAAGCTCACAGAGTAGCCAGTAATGCCTGCAGTTGCAAGTTCTGACGTTTTTGACAAATTTCGTGGTTTATTTTGTAGATGTAGACGCCATATCTGTGAATATGAGTTGTGAAATAATAAACATCACCTTCACCCAAGTAAGCATCTACATTTTCAGGAACGAAACAACGATGTTTGCAATCGAAGCTACATTTCCCTAAAAACTCAAACTCTTTATTATGACCTTCATCGATATTCATAATAATTACACGAGAATCGTCAGTAATAAAGAAACCAAAATGCTTGTCATAGTTGTCAAATTTAGCGGATTGCCACATATCAAGTGGCAATGTTAGCCGCTTTTGTCTGTCTTTCCTTGGCATATAGAATTCCTCCATAAAAATTTTATACATATATTATACTACAAAAAGCGCTAATTGTAAACGGTAAACATAAAACGAAAGTAGAGATATTACCAAGTGTACATTGTCAGAATTAAAAATTTTTCATATTTTATACAAAGGAAGGTATATAATATGAAAGTATTAAAAGAATTATATGAAGATGCTGTAAATATAAAAGAAAAAGACCCAGCATGCAAGAATATATTTGAAGTTATAATTTTATATCCAGGTTTTTATATTCTAGTGTTTCATAAAATATCTCATTTTTTATATAGACATAAATTAGTATTTTTAGCTAGATTAATTTCACAAATAGGTAGATTTTTTACAGGAATTGAAATACATCCAGGAGCTAAAATAGGAAGAAAATTATTTATAGACCATGGAATGGGAGTAGTAATAGGTGAAACTGCTACTATTGGAGATAATTGTACTATATACCATAATGTAACGTTAGGAGGAACAGGAAAGGAAAAGAAAAAGCGCCACCCTGATATAGGAAATGATGTAATTATTGGGTGTGGTGCTAAAGTTCTTCGGAGCAATTAAAATAGGTAATAATGTAAAAATAGGGGCTAATGCTGTTGTTTTAAAAAATGTGCCAGATAATTCAACTGTAGTAGGTATTCCAGGAAAAATTGTATAACTATTAATATGTAAGGCCAAATATCAATATATTATTTATTTAGTAACATTTTGTGGGGACCAGCAAATTATAGATTGTAAAAATTTTATTTTGTAAAACTTGTTTTACTAAAAATAAAATTTTTTACAAGCTGTTATGTAGCTGGGAGTTACTAAATAAATAATATATTCATATTTTGCCAATTATTTTTATAGCAAACTATTGTTTTTTAATTGTTTCTATTGTATAATAAATCTTGCTAAATAAATTATTTAAATTGTTATAACTACAAGGGGGAAAAATAATGAATGACAAAATAGTTATAAAAGGAGCAAAAGAACATAACTTAAAAAATATAAATTTAGAAATACCAAGAGATAAATTAGTTGTAATAACAGGCCTTTCAGGTTCTGGAAAGTCATCTTTAGCATTTGATACACTTTATGCTGAAGGTCAAAGAAGGTATGTAGAAAGTTTATCATCTTATGCAAGGCAATTTTTAGGCTTAATGGAAAAGCCGGATGTTGAATCTATAGATGGTTTATCACCTGCAATATCAATAGATCAAAAAACAACTTCTAAAAATCCGCGTTCAACAGTAGGTACTGTTACAGAAATTTACGATTATATTCGTCTTTTATATGCAAGAATTGGTGTGCCATATTGTCCAAAATGTGGTAGAAAAATAGAAAAGCAAACTATAGACCAAATGGTAGATGCAATTATGGAGTTACCAGAAGGAACTAGAATACAAGTGTTAGCACCAGTTGTAAGAGGAAGAAAAGGTGAATTTGTAAAGCAACTAGAAGCATATCAAAAAGAGGGTTTTGTAAGAGCTAGAGTAGATGGTGAAACTATAGAACTAACAGATGATTTACAAATAGATAGAAAAAAGAAACATAATATAGAAATAATAGTTGATAGATTAGTTGTAAAAGAAGAAATTCGTTCAAGGCTTGCTGAATCTGTAGAAATTGCGTTAAAACATGCAAACAATTTAGTAATAGTAGAAGATGCCACAAATAATAAAGAAATGTTATTTAGTGGAAATTATGCATGTCCAGAATGTAATATAAGTTTTGATGAATTATCTCCAAGATTATTTTCTTTTAATAACCCATTTGGAGCATGCCCTACTTGTACAGGTTTAGGCTTTTTAATGAGAATGGACGAAGACTTAATAATTCCAGATAAAAATAAAACATTATATGATGGAGTAAAAGCCTTTGGAGCAAGTACAATGAAAAAAGGCGATACAATGGCTAAAATGTACTTTGAATCTATTGCTAAACATTATGGAGTAGAAATAAAAGGTGTTCCTATAAAGAAACTACCAAGGTCATTTTTGGATAAAATTTTATATGGTACAGGCGATGAAGTAATAGATTTTGAATACGCATCATATTCAGGTGTTAGAAGGTTTTCTGCACCATTTGAAGGAGTTATACCAACACTAGAAAGAAGGCATAATGAAACAAAATCTCAAGGTATGAGAGAATTCTATGAATTTTACATGAGGGATAGCGAATGTCCTACATGTCATGGATCAAGATTAAATGAAAATAGTTTAGCAGTAAGAGTTGGCACTAAAAACATAAAAGAGCTAACAGATATGTCTATCAATAAAATAAAGGATTATTTACATTCATTAGAATTGAGCAAAAAAGACCAGATGATAGCAGATCAAATATTAAAAGAATTAGATAAAAGATTACAATTTTTAATAGATGTTGGGCTAGAATATTTAACATTATCAAGGTCAGCAGGAACATTATCAGGAGGGGAGGCTCAACGTATTAGGCTTGCCACTCAAATAGGTTCAGGCTTAACAGGTGTACTATATATATTAGATGAACCAAGTATAGGGCTTCATCAAAG
>CANQRI010000057.1 GCA_947626235.1 uncultured Clostridia bacterium
GCGGTACCTGGCTGGGTAGACGGTGCTATCGTAGCCGTAATAGCCCCCGCGCAACACCCTGTTGCTGGTGCTGCCGGCCTCTATGGTCCATTCATATATATTACCACATAAATCATATATATTGTTTGCTTTCGTTTGTTCACTTGACCCCGCTGGAATACTTGTACTTATATAGGCATTTTTTGTTTTTTCTGCTGCTCCATCTCCATCGTTATCATATGCCACCTTTACATTTCCATAATTTCCCCATTCTTTTGAATCGTCCGCTACTTGTTTTTTCGTTTTATTTCCACTTTCTATTAGCCACATTAATGTTCTATCAAACTGACTTCCAAATATCATACTCGTTACTACATTTTCATTTGCTCCTCTTAACCTTTTACATTTTTCATACATCGTGTACCATGTTTCTTCATTTATATCTTTATCCATTCGCTTTACTACTGCTTCTCCACTTAAGCTTCCTGTTTCATATCTTCCTATATAAAATCCTCCATATTTTGCTATACTTATTATACTTTGCGTGAACTCTTTCTCTAAATCCATTAATAGTTCTTCTGCACTTTCTGCTCTTGCTCCATATTGTCTTAAATAGCTTGGGATATCTCTATTTTTTACTATATCTGGCTCTCTACGGCTTGTACTACTTGTTACATTTATTATTCCATTTGGCTCTGCCCAGTATAATGGCTTTGCTCCTGTTACTGGGTCTACTCCTGTTCCTGTTTCTGGATTTATTCCTTCTCCTTCGTCTGTTGTAAAATCATACAATTTTCCCCATAACTTTCCATTTTCATCTATTCCATACATTTGCTTTAGCCCTTCTTTACTTACTGGTACCCATACATATTGATTTCTTGTATTTCTTTCATTCCATATATTTCCAGTATCTACTGGCTCTGTTCCTTCATATATTACATAACCGCCTGATACTTTATTTTCACCTTCCATTGTGCTTCCTACATAACCTTTTGGTACTGGTACATTTACACCTTCTGCATCTTGTTTTATTTCCATATTTTCATTACTTTCAGTTACTAATTCTATGCTCTCTATATATGCTTTTCTTGCTTCCATTGCCTTTAGGTTATTTTCCTCACTCTGCACTTTTCCTACTTCTTCGCCTTTTTCATCATTTATATTATCTTTTCCATTCACTAAGGCTATTATTAATAACATTATTGCAATTAATGCTATTATTGCTAATATCGTCCCCCCCGCGAACATTTTTTTGTTTGCAGTTTGCTTTCTATTCTGTACTACTTTACTTGAACCTTGTTTTGTATTTTCTAGTGTTCTTTTCTCTTGTTTCTTACTCATAATATTCCTCCCTATACTTTTAATTAATACTATAATTAAAAATAATCAAATTTATATTTTATTTGTACATTAATTTGATATGTGTATTATATAATGTTTTTCCTAAAAATGGAATAGTTTTCACTAAAAAAGCTAAACTAATAGGGACGGGGTTAAATAGTTTAGTGGTTTGTAATTACGTTATAGCAAAACATTAATATATTATTTATTTAGTAACTCCCAGCTACATAATAGCTTGTAAAAAAATTTATTTATGCAAAACAAGTTTTACAAAATAAATTTTTTACAAGCTATAATTTGCTGGTCCCCACAAAATGTTACTAAATAAATAATATATTAATGTTTTGCATTAGAGTAATCAAACCCGCTAAACTATTTAACCCCGTCCCTATTAGTTTAAGCCTTATTAATTTAGCACCTCACTTAAAACTTTAGCCAAATATTTCATACTATTTAAACATTCGTCCATAGTATTGCCTGTTGAGCCGACCTCAATTATACTAGCTCCTTTAGCTAAATGCTGGTTATACCTTGTATTTCGTAAAACTATAGATTTAAATAATCCAGGGTATAATTCATTTGCTTTTTCTTGAATTTTTACAGCAAACTTCAAATTTTGAAGCCAATTTGGGTGTTCTAGTCCACCTCCATCTGTACCTATAACAAACATAAGTTGTGCTGCATATTCATCTCCTATTTTTACTTTTGGTGCATACGAATAATCTCCTATAGCATCTCTATGTATATCAAACACTACATCTGTATTGGGATTTTGTGCAAGTAAATTGCTTACTGTTGTAAGTGACCTGTCGTATGAACCGTTATATGCAGGATAGTCATGATATGTTACATCATGTATAACATTATATTTATATGATTTTAACTGCTTTTCTAATTCTGTTCCTACTCTTACTACATTGAAGTTTAAATCTGTTGTTCTATAGTTTCCAGTTGGCGTATATTCAAAACCTGGACTTGATGTATAACTTTCACATGTATGTGTATGAAATATTATTACATTACTGTTATTTACTGTTACATCTGGAGTTAGCATTTCTTCCGTTAAGTTATATTCTGTGCTATTTTTTATTTGCACTCCATGATATTGATTTGTATATTTGTCTGGCACATTGTTTGGAACTACCTCTGTACTTAAACCAACCTGTGCTTGTTCTACTTTTTCTGCACTTTCTGACGTCTCATTTCCTTGCTGATTATTATCTTGTGCTAGTGTTTCCCCTTGTAAGTTTGCTGTATTATCTTCTGAATTTTTTAGTGCCAAACTTGTAAACATTTTAGTTTGTATATCCATTGCAACTTTAAGTGGTTCAATACTTTTTATATCACTTTCATATATATCTTCTTCATCATTTGCTAATTTTTTATACTCTTTAATTCCCGGTATTGTGCCTTCTAAACATTCTTTTAAATTAATATTTCCTAAATAGTTTGATAAATTTAAATTAAAGCCTTCTATTTGTACATTTTCTTTTTTGCTACTAAAAAAATATTTAGTAATTATTAGCAATAACACACATATTATTACCAATCTTACTAAATATTTTTTTATATCTTTTTTAGTTATTACCGTTAAATTTACCATGCTTTCTTTGTATGATAATTAAATATCATACTCTCCTCCTTGTACAAATATTACTATATTAAATATATGTATGTACAAGTGGTTTTATTACATTAAAAACTTATTTTAAGCCTGACCTAACATTTTAATAACATCTTCTATTTTTAAAGTTTGTTGTTCTCCTGTTACCATATTTTTAAATGACACAACATCATTTGCTATTTCATCTTCTCCAATAACTATAACATATGGTATTTGTAATTTATCTGCATATTTAAACTTAGTTTTTATTTTTTTATCTTCTATGTATATTTCAGTTGGTATATTATTTTTTCTTAACATTGTTGCTACTTCTATTGGTTTTGACATATCTTCTACCATTGGAACTACTAATACTTTTGATATTGATTTTTGTTCCATTTTTATTGCCTGTAATTCATTTAGTTTATAAAATAAACGTGAAAGTCCTATAGAAACGCCTACGCCAGGTAGCTTTTTGTCTGTATAATATTCTGCCAAATTTTCATATCTACCTCCTGAACATACACTTCCTATACTTCTATATTCATTTAAAAATGTTTCATATACTGTTCCAGTATAGTAGTCTAAACCTCTTGCTATTGTTAAATCTACTTTAAAGTTTTCATCTGGTACTCCAAATATTTTTGCATATTTTACAACGTCCTTTAATTCTTGTAAACCTTGAACAAATACTTCATTTTGTATATTCATTTCTTCAAGTTTTCTTAACTTTTCCTCTGTTGAACCATCTATTTGTATGAATTCTAGTATTTTGTTTACTGTATCTTTAGGCACATTCATGTCTTCTAATATCTCTACAACACTATCCTGACCGATTTTTTCTAGTTTATCTATTATTCTCATTATTTCTACTGAATTTTCTTCTTGATTCAATTCTTTAAATAAGCCGTTTAACAATTTTCTATTATTTATGCATATTGTAAAATCATCAAAACCTATTTCTTTTATGGTGTTATATATAATGCTTGGTATTTCAGCATCATTTAAAATGCTTAATTCTCCATCTCCAATAATATCTATATCACATTGATAAAATTCACGAAATCTACCTTTTTGTGGCCTTTCTCCTCTATAAACTTTTCCAATTTGATACCTTCTAAATGGAAAACTTAAGTCGTTATAATATTCTGCTACATACTTAGCAAGTGGTACTGTTAAATCAAACCTCAATGCTAAATTATTGTCACCTTTTTGAAATGCATATATTTGTTTTTCTGTTTCCCCTCCAGCTTTTGCTAAAAGTATTTCTGACATTTCAATAATTGGTGTATCTATTGGTAAAAATCCAAATTTTTCATAGGATTTTTGTATCTTTTCTTTCATTTCATTAAACATTATTTGTTCTTTTGGTAATAATTCCAAAAAACCTGGTAATGTTCTTGGCTCTATTTTATTCATATTTATTTCATTCCTTCCTTACCTTACATATAAAGTTTCACAGGGGAAATAAATTCCCCCGTGATTTGACAAGTTATCCAACTATTACAACAATCTTCTCTTTTTCTACAAGATTTTTACGGTCATATCTTCCACCCAAAAATATTGAGGGCTCAAAATTCTTATCTTTAGATACTTCAAAAACAACATACTCTGCATATACTACCAATTTTCTTGTTACTACCACAATTTCTTCGTCGTTCTCATTATATAATAACTCAAGCAATGGCTCTCCGTAGATACTGTACAGAGTAATATAGCTGTCGTTGTTATATCTAAAATAACAACCTTTTTCCCGCAATCTCTGTTTATTTTCGTTGCTGATACTCACGTTAAGCATAAAAACCTCCTTGTCAAAAAAAGCACATATCTACTACGCGTTATATTATAGCAAACAATAATATTTTTTTCAAGGTACTATTATAATATTGCACTAATTGGCTGAATTATGGTATTTCATCCACTTGTATAGATACATATACAATTATAATATACAATCAATTTGCTCTTTTGTAATACTTCCTTGTCTTAATATTTGAGGGGTTCCACCTACAACCTTTACAATAGTTGAACTGACTCCTAATTTACTTGCCCCTCCATCTATAAAATAATCTACTTTATCTTTAAATTCTTCTAAAATAACTTCTAACTGTGTTCCACTTGGTTTACCTGAAATATTTGCGCTTGGTGTTGCTATTGGCACATTAGCATATTCTACTAATTTTCGTGCTATTTCTGAATTTGGCATACGTACACCTATTGTAGCTTGATTAGCTGTTACAATATTAGGTACAACATTTTTCTTTTTTAGTATAATTGTTAACGGACCTGGAAAAAATTTTTCCATTATTTTATATTCCACATCTGTTATATCTTCTGAAATGGAATTTATCATTTCCATGTTAGAAACTAGCACACTTGTAGGCTGACTTAAATTTCTTTGCTTAATGTCATATAGTCGCTTTACTGCTTTTTCATCAAAAGCATTTGCTCCTATTCCATATACAGTTTCTGTAGGAAACACAACTATTTTTCCTTTCACTATACTTTCTGCTACCTGTTTTAACTTTATATAGTCAATTTCATTTCTGAAATCCAAATATTTCTCCATTTGTTTTACATTCCTTTATAATAATCTAGGTCTTAAACTTAAATAAATTGGCTGTTCTTCTTTTATTCTTGTTGAATTTCCATGCCCTGGGTATACAATTACATCGTCTGGTAAAGTTACTAATTTATTTGTAATAGACTTTATTATATCTTCAAAATTTCCTGTTGGTAAATCTGTTCTGCCCCAAGTTCCTTTAAATAAAGTATCACCGGAAAAAAGAAGTTTTTCCTTTTCACAATATAAGCAACTTGAACCTGCTGTATGACCTGGTGTATGAATTACTTTAAATTCAATGTTTCCTAAATGTATTAAATCATCTTCTTCTACTCTTGAGTCTGCATCTATTATTAAACTATTTTGTTCCCAATTTGTAAAGCTCACATTAGGCTCATATAAACCTTCTTTATCGATTCTATGAATTAATATTTTCCCACCTTTAGCTTCTTTAAGCTCTTTTACAGCACCTATATGATCAGCATGACAATGAGTTAAATATATATATTTTATATTATCTATTTTTAGTACATTTAACATTTCTATTATTTTATCTACTTCTCCACCTGGGTCTATTACCATAGTTTCTTTTGTTTTTTCATCTACTACTATATAACAGTTTGTAACTAATCCAATAAATGAATCTACTTGTAACCTTTTTAATATCATTTGTTTCCTCCTAATTTAGAACCTTATATTATTTTTGCACTTGCTATATATTATTTTTCCAAATTCATTTTGTTAATTTATCTATTTTTTACGTTTGACCTCATATACACTATCTACTTTTCTTAATGCCTTTAAAATTTGATTTAATTCGTCTAAATTTTCAACTTCTATTGTAATTTCTGTTATAGCAATTCTTTCTTTATTTGCTCTTGAAGATACAGCCATTAATTTAGACTTACTATCACTTATCTGCTTTATTATATCTGCAAGCAAGCCATTCCTATCATTTGCATAAATTTCAATATCTACACTATATGCAGATTTATCATCTTCTGCCCAACATACATCTATCATTCTGCTTTCTTCATCTAAAAATAAATCATTTAAATTTTTGCAGTCTGCCCTGTGTATTGAAACTCCTCTACCTCTAGTAATATAACCTACTATATTATCTCCTGGTACAGGGTTACAGCATTTTGAAAGTTTTACTAAACAGTTATCTATTCCTTTTACTATAACACCACTTTTTGAAGGTTTATATGCTTGCTTTTCTTTTGATAATTCTTCAAGCTTTTCTTCTAAATTTTCTTCTTTATGAACTTTCCTATATTCTTCCAATATTCTTGCTATTACTTTTCCTGCAGATATAGCTCCAAAGCCCACACTTGCATACATATCTTCTATACTATTAAATTTATACCTATTTAGTGCACCTGCTATAAATTCTGGCTTAAATAATTCATCATAATCTATTCCAATTCTTTTAATTTCTTTTTCAATTAAATCCTTACCCTTTTCAATATTTTCTTCTCTTTGGTTTTTCTTAAACCATGCTAATATTTTATTTTTAGCTGTTGAACTTTTTATAAATTTAAGCAATCTCTACTAGGACCTTTACTATTGTCTGATGTTATTATTTCTACTATATCTCCATTATTAAGCTTTGTTATAATTGGCATCATTTTACTATTTATTTTGCAACCAGTCATGTGATGACCAATTTCTGCATGAATACTATATGCATAATCTATTGGTGTACTTCCACTTGGCAATACCTTTATATCTCCTTTTGGAGTAAACACATATACCTCATCTTCAAAAAGTTCTGTTTTTAATGTATTTAAAAATTCTTGAGGGTCTTGCATATCCTTTTGCCACTCTAGCGTTTCACGAAGCCATGCTAATTTATCATCTGTAACTTGAACATTAGCTTTTTTGCCTTTAGCAAAACTTGCTTCCTTATATGCCCAATGGGCAGCAATACCAAACTCTGCAATTCTGTGCATGTCCCATGTACGAATTTGAACTTCAAAAGGTGTTCCTTTATCACCAATTAATGTTGTATGCAAAGATTGATACATGTTTGGCTTTGGAACCGCAATATAATCTTTAAACCTACCTGGCATAGGGTTATATAATTCATGCACAACACCTAATGCTGCATAACAGTCTTTTACAGAATTTACTATAATTCTTAATGCGAATAAATCGTAAATTTGATCTAATGTGCTGTTATCCCTTTTCATTTTCCTATATATACTATATAAGTGCTTTGCCCTTCCTGTCATTTCGCACTCTATTTTTTGCTTTTTTAATTCCTGTAAAATATTTTTTTGTATTTTATCTATAAATTCAAGCCTTTCATCTCTTTTTCTGTCTATTCCTTCTACTAACTCTCTGTACTCCTCTGGATACAAATATTTGAACCCTAAATCTTCTAACTGCCATTTCATTGAATATACACCCAAACGGTTTGCAAGTGGTGCATATAAATCCATTGTTTCTTTAGCATTTGCAATTTGCCTATCTCTTGATAGATATTTTAAAGTTTTCATATTATGAAGCCTATCAGATAATTTTATTAAAATTACTCTTATATCTTTACCCATTGCAAGAAACATTTTTCTGTAATTTTCAACTTGTTCTTCTTCTACACTTTCATAATTAAGCTTACTTAATTTAGTTACTCCATCAACCATTTCTGCAATTTCTAAACTAAATTCATTTACTACATCTTGGTACGTAGCATCTGTATCTTCTACTACATCATGAAGAAGTGCTGCACAAACTGTGCTATCGTCTAACCCCAACTCTGCTAATGTATTTGCCACCTGTAATGGGTGTACTATATATGGTTCACCAGATTTTCTTTTTTGATCACCGTGTTTCGCCTTGGCATAATTGTATGCCTTCAAAATAAGCTTTGAATCTGATTTTCTATTATTCTTTTTCATTTTATTAATAACATCTTCTATTGTTACGCTTTTTTCTAATTCTTGCATATTAATCCCCTCACAACGATTTCATTACGTCTTTAACATTTATTTGAACACTTTCCATTCCATTAAATTGATTTATTTCTAAACTTCCTACAATGTCAATTTTGTCACCTATTAAATATTCATCAACTAAATTTCCTAAATTAAAACCTATTGCATCTATTGAATAATTATCTTCTTTTAAGCACATTTTTATGTGTTTTCCTTCTGATAATGTCCTTATTGAACTTATTTTCAAATTTTTAAATAAGAATAGTGGCATTTTATTTGCTTCTCCAAAAGGCTCTAATAACTTGAGTTCACTTACTGCTACTATACTTATATCTTTTAAAGAAAGCTGTTTATCTATTTGAATAACAGGTATTATCTCGCTAATATTGCTATTTTCTGCATATTCTTCAAATTCTTTCTTAAATTTACCAAAATTACTTTTCTCTACCGTTATTCCTATTGCCATAGAGTGCCCACCAAATCTATTTATATATGTTTTACATTCATTTAATGCTTTATATAAGTCAAAGCCTGGTATGCTTCTTCCAGAACCTTTTCCTTCATTTCCTTCAAAACAAATTAATATACTTGGCTTAAAATACATATCTGTTATTTTAGATGATACTATTCCTATTACACCATGATGCCACCTTTCATCTCCCAACACAATTACAGCTTTTTCTCCATTTTCAGCCCTTTCTTTTTCTATCTTTCCTATCGCTTGGTTAAATATTTCTTTTTCTGTTTCTTGACGTTCTCTATTATATTCATTTAATTTATTTGATATTTCTATTGCTTCATTTAATGATTTTACTAGTCCTTGATTTTGTAAATGATTTATTATTATTATTCTTTTATCATCATATTCTTTAATGATTTTTAAGTCTTTTTCTGAACCATCATTAACT
>CANQRI010000058.1 GCA_947626235.1 uncultured Clostridia bacterium
AGAATGTTAGAATATTCCGTAGAAATAATGAGAAGTGCAATAATCCAAGAAAAAGTAAAAAGTAGTAAATATAAATGTCCAGCAGTAGTATTAATAGTGTTATATACAGGAAATGAAAAATGGAATGTAGAAACAGAATATAAGAAAATATCAGACGATGAATTTTACTACGGAACAACAGGAACCAATAGTATATATAACTTAATAGATATACATGATTATACAATAGAAGAGTTAATAAATGGAAAAGGCATAGTAGAAAAAGCAATGGCAATAGAGAAATGTAAAACAGAAGGAGAACTAATAGAAACATTAGAAAAAGTAATAAGTGTAACAAAAGAGGAAAAAGGCAAAGAAAAAATAGGAAGAATAATACAATACATATTGAGACCAATAATAGGACAAGAGGAAGCGGAAATATTATTAAATAAAATGAAAAAGGAGGAAAAAAATATGGCAGGAATGTTAATAACAAATTTAATGGAAGAAAGAAGAAAATTAATAGCAGAAAGTGAAAAAAGAGGAGAAGAACGTGGAGAAAAAAGAGGAGTAATAAATGTAGCAAGAGAAATGTTAAAAGAACAAATTGAAATAAAAAAAATAGCAAAAATAACAAAACTAAAAGAAGAAGAAATAAAACAAATACAAGAACAAATGGCAATGTAAAAATTATAAAAAATTATAACAAAAATATAAAGTAAAAAATTAAGCCTTATGAAAACATTTCATAAGGTATTTTTAATGAATAAGGCAATAAAAAATGAATATAAATGTAAAAATGGGGGAAAAAAGAATTGAAAAATGCATTAAAAATAGTATTTGTAATAATAGGAACATTAATAGGAGCAGGGTTTGCATCAGGAAAAGAAATATACATATTCTTTGCAAAATATGGTATATATGGAATAATAGGAATACTCATATCCACAACGCTCACAGCATTAATAATAAGCAAAACATTAAAAATAATAAAAAAATACAATATAAACAGTTACAAAGAATTCTTACAAAAAATAAACAAAAAAGGTAATAAAATAATAAATTACATTGTAAATACATTTTTATTGGTAACATTTTTCATAATGATAGCAGGATTTAGTGCATACATAAAGCAAAAATTTAGCATAAACGAATATATATCTAGTACAATATTTATATTAATTTGCTATATAGTATTAACCAAAAACATAAAAGGAGTAATAAAAATAAATGAAATACTAATGCCAATATTAATATTATTCACAATATATATAGGAATAAAAAATATTCCATACATAATAAAATTAGCCAATACTAACCTAAATATGAATGCGAATATAAATGCAAATATAAATACAAATATAAGTCAAAATATAAATGCAACTATAAATTCCAATATAAATACAAACGCATTCATAGGCATAGAAAATAGTATACAAGCCAGCAATATATGCACATACATAATACATTTAATAAAAGTAATAATAAGCAGTATATTATATGCAAGTTATAACAGCATAATATTAATACCAGTATTAACATCATTAAAAAAATACATACAAAAAGAAAAAGCAATAACAATAATTACATGGATAATACTTAACATATTAGCACTATTAATATATGGCCTATTATTACGAGGAATAAATTATGCACAAAATTTAGAAATGCCATTAATACAAATAGTAGAAGAATTTGGAAAAACAAGTAAAATAATTTATGAAATTATAATAGTAGTAGCCATATTCACATCAGCAATATCAACAAGTTACAGCTTTTTAGAAAACGTAACAAAAGAAACCAATGAAAAAAATCAAGAAAACAAAAATAGCCATAATATTAAAAACATTCAAAAAAATTCAAACAGCCATAGAAATCAAAATTACAAAAAAATATTAAAACTAATATGCATAATAGGAATAATAGTATCAAAAATAGGCTTTTCAAACCTAATGCAAATACTATATCCGCTATTTGGAATATTAGGGCTAATACAAATAGCAAAAATAACGGTGGTACAAATTGGGAAGAATGGGACAATTGGGGACAGTCCCCAATTGTGCAAATTGCACAAAATAAAATAGTAAAAAGTATTGAAAATGAGCATAAAAACTGATATAAATATATAAAGAAAAAAATGAGGAGATTAACGGATGAAAAAAGATGAAAACAAAGAGAAATTAGGTAAACAGGAAGAAGAATCACCGAAATTAAATAAAAAGAAGGTATTTGTAGCGGTAGTAGTAATAATAATTATTATTATAGCAGGAGCAATATTTTTAGCGTATTCACTAAACAGAGATTTTAGAAACTTATTAGATAAATATGTGTTAATGAAAAACGTAACTGAAAGTAGTTTAAATTCAATAGAACTAGAAGAAAACGCAAACAACTACATATATGCGTATGATAAATATATAGCAGTATTGAATAATGGAAAACTAACACATTACAACGCATCAGGAGATGAGCAATATTCACAAACAATAGAAATAGCAACGCCGTTAGTAGCTACAAACGGAAAGTTTATATTAATAGCAGACAAAGATGGTCAAAAAATATATTTAATATCAGGTGAAAACCAAATATGGGAAAAAAAATTAGAAGGAAATATTTCAAGGGTATGTGTCAATAAAAACGGCTATGTTGCAGTAGTATTAACAGGAACGATTAACAAATCAGTAATACAAGTATTTGACGCAGATGGAAAAGATTTATTTAACAACTATCTTTCATCTACCATTGCAATGGACGTAGATATATCATATGATAATAAATACGTAGCATATGCAGAAATAAGTACAGAAGGAACACTTGTACAATCAAGAGTAAAAACAATATCAGTAGAAAAAGCAAAAGACAGTTCATCAAAAGCAGAAGCAATAATATATTCATATAATGCACCAATGGGTAGCCTAATAACAGATATAAAATACGATGAACAAAATAAAATAGTTTGCATGTACGCAAATGAAAGTATACATGTAATAAAAGATGACAAAGATGAAGAAATATTAAAATTAAAAGAAGAAAATCAAAAAATCAATTTTGGTGGAATAGAAATAAATCAGAATGTATATAGAATAGTAGAAAAATCAGAATTATTTAGTACAACAAATGTGGTAGAAATAGAAAATATAAACAGTAAAAGTACAAATATATATATAATAGATGGAACAGGCACAGTAAGAGATGTATATAGTTATGGGGGAACAATAGCCATAAATTTAGGTTCAGAAGTACATTTTATAGCAACAAATGGCTGGCTAATAAAAAAATATACATCAGCACAAGAAATAAAAGATATAGTTATAAGTGATGGCTTCGCAGGAATTATATATAGAAATAAAATAGAAATTATAAACTTATAAAAAACTTATTTACAAAAAAATTATAAAAGCAAATAAAAATCAACATATAAAATCATGCAAAATATAAAATATAAAAAAGGAGGAAAAAAAATGTCAATAATAATTGATTTAATAATAGTAGGAATAATAGCATTATGCGTAATATTTGGGTATAAAAAAGGTTTAACAGGCTCAATATTAAAAATAATATCATTCATATTAGCATTAATAATAGCATTTGTATTATACAAGCCAGTAGCAAGCTATATAATAGAAAATACAGATTGGGACGATAACATAGAAAAAACAATAGTAGAAATGTTAGCAGGAGAAGTAGAAGAAAAAGGAAAAATAGAGCAAGAAAGCACAAACTTACCAGACATAATAGTAAACTACATAAACGATGCATTAGAGCAAACCGTAGGCAAAACAAAAACAGAAGTATTACAAGAAACAGCAGTAGGTATAGCTACAACAATAATAAATGCAGGTGCATTCATAGCAGTATTAATAATAGCAAGAATACTATTAATAGTAGTAAGGCTATTTGCAAAATTCATTACAGACTTACCAATAATAAAACAAGTAGACAAAACAGGAGGAATAATATATGGAATAGTAGAAGGTCTAGTAATAATTTGGGTAATAGTATCAATCATATCATTTATGAGTCCAGTAATGGAAGGCTCTGGAATAGTAGAAGCAATCAACAAATCATTCTTGGGAGGAATACTATACAACAATAACTTGCTATTAAAAATAATACTTTAAACAAAAAAGTAACATAAATAATTGATATTTATAAAACAATTTGATATAATCTGAAACAAAAGAAAAAGTAGGAGTGAAAAAAATTGAAAAAAGAAGATATAAACAAAAAAGATAAACCCAAAAAGAAAAAAAGAAGTAAATTAAATAGAATAATAAGAAGAATACTATTGCTTATATTAATTGTACTAATTGGCTTTGCAATTTGGTTTACATGCAGAGTAATAGAAAATGGGGGAGGCTTAAAAGGATTTTTAGCAGCAGCCGTAGGGCATGACAAAGAAACACTAAAAAATTTAGACAGGATAAATGTACTAGTAATGGGTGAAAGTGGAGTAGGAGATGGCTACAAATTAGCAGACACGATAATGGTAGTATCATACAATCCAAAAAATCAACAAGCAGGTCTATTATCAATACCAAGGGACACATATGTAGGAAGCAGAGATAAAAGCACAGCAACCCAAAACTATTTAGCAAGTTACAAAATAAATGCAGCATACAGAAATGGCACAAACATTCCAGAAACAGTACAACTAGTAAAAAATATGTTAGGAATAGACCTACAATACTATTTAATAATGGACACAGAAGCGGTAGTAAAATTAGTAGATGCAATGGGAGGGGTAACATTTAATGTACCAATAGACATGAAATACGATGACCCAACACAAAACCTACACATAGACTTAAAAGCAGGAGAGCAATTATTAAACGGATCACAAGCAGAACAACTATTACGTTTTAGGCATAACAACGACATGACCTCATATCCTTCATCTTATGGTGATAATGATATAGGAAGAATGAGAACGCAAAGAGAATTTATAGAAGTAGCAATGAAGCAACTATTAAGAGTAGAAAACATATTTAAAATATCAGAATTAATAGATATAGCATTCAATAATATAAATACAAACTTAAGCATAGATACAATAAAAGACTATGTACCATATGTAGTAGAATTCAATCCATCAGACTTAAAAACAGGAACACTACCAGGAGCATCAGAGCAATGCAATGGAATATGGATTTATGACTACAATAAAACACAAACAGCAACAATGGTAAAATCACTATTTGAAGATGAAGAACCAATAACAGACGAAGAAGTAGCAGGAACTTTAACAGAAGGAACAGAAGGACAAGCACCAGAAGAAGTAAATACAAAAGCAAAAATAGAAATATTAAACGGAACAGGAAGCACAAGTACATTAAAGAAAGCTGCAGAAGCATTAAAAGAAGCAGGTTTTGATGTAACCAAAACAGGTAAATCATCAACAGCATCAAGAACAACAATAATAAATAGAACAGCAAAATCAGAAAGCATAACAGAAGACATAAAAGATACATTAGGAGTAGGAACAGCATCAAGTGGGGAAGATAATGCAAATGTAGACTATACAATAATACTTGGAAAAGACTATGTAGGAAAATAAAATTCAAGCAAAAATATAAGGAGGATAAACAAAAAAAGGGCTAATGATAATAAAACTATCATTATGCCCTTTTTTAATTATAAAATTACTTCTCAAAATCTGGAAAATCAGGTTTAGTTTTCTTACGAATCGCCATATATACAACAAACAAAATAAGTATAACAAAAACAATTCCGATGCATATATAAAAATCTCTAGAAACCTCCACATTAGAACCAGCCAATAATTCAGAAGAATACAATTTCCCATCAACAACATAAGAAACCTTACCAACAACATCATACATTTTAATAGGAGCGCCTAAAATAGGGTTAATCTCAACAATAGGATGAAGGCTTTCAATATCAACAGAATTACTCATATAAGCAGAAATATCAGACTTAATAAGAACATCTAAATTTTTAGTATCAGCACTACCATTAAAAATAGAAATTTGTTTCAAAACAGTACTAGCAGTTTTTATAGTTCTAACAGAAAAATTATTAAAAGCATAATCAAAAAGAGTTTTACAATCTACATATCTGGAATCCAAGCCATTCGGCATATCATCACCCTTTAAAACAACAGCAATATACTCAATACCATCCTTTTTACTACTTGCAACAATGCAATTACCAGCAGGGTCAGTATAACCAGTTTTAATACCAGTACAATACTCATAATAATAATTCAAAGTAGGTCTAGGGTTATGCAAAAGCAAATTAGAATTTAAAAAGTTTCTATCATCAGCAGGGTGCAAATTAGTAGCAGGAAGCTTATAACTCGTAGTACTAACAATACTTCTAAATTTAGCATTTTGCATAGCATATCTACCAATTAACGCCAAATCATAAGCACAAGAAAAATGATCCAAATACGTTTTACCACTACTATCTACATAATGAATACCATTAGGGTTAACAAAATGAGAATTAATGCAACCAAGTTCAGAAGCCTTATCATTCATCATAGAAGCAAAATTCTCTACGGAACCGCCAATAAACTCAGCAAGAACAACAGCAGCATCATTAGCAGAAGGAAGCAGCAACAAATACAACAACTGCTCAATAGTTAATTGCTCCCCAACCTGCAAATTAGCAGTAGAATAACTATAAGGAATAGACTCCACCGCATTTTTGCTAACAGTAGCAACATCACTTAAATTACACTTTTCCAAAGTCAAAATAGCAGTCATTATTTTAGTAGTACTAGCAGGAAACATTTTCTTTCTTGAATTTTTATCATATAAAATTTTTCCAGAATCACAATTTATTAAAATACATGCTTCAGAAAAAGTTTGAATTTCATCATCTCTTTTAGTCCAATCGAAATCAGACAAAGTAAATTTATCAGAAGCCGTTTCAGGTGTTTGTACATTAGCATAAACAAACGAAAAATTTATAACAAAAAAACATACAAAAATGCACTTAGCAAATTTTTTAATCATACAAAAACTCGTTCCTCTCCATAAATGAAATATTTATCTTTTGATAATACGTTTAAAAAATATATGCATTAATAATATATTAATACGCAACAAAATTCAATACCAAAATAAAGGTTTATAGATAAATCCTTAAAATCTAAATATAAAAAAGGAAGAAGAAAAAATGAATATAGAAGAATTAATACAAAAAGCAAGCAAAAGAAAAATAATATTAATAATATCAATTATAACCATAACAGCTATAATTATATATATTATAACTACAAATAATTTAGAAGAAGAAATTTTAATAAGTGAACTTAATGAAAATAATACTGCTTTAAACAATATAGAAGAAACAAACATAAACGAAAATAACATGAGTACTAAAAGTACAAATGAAAACAACTTGAAGCTCAATAATACAAACGAAACCAACTTGAGCACAAATGATATAAATGAAAATAAACAAGAAAAATCAAAAATAATTGTACACGTTGCAGGAGCAGTACAAAAAAGTGGCATAGTAGAAATAGAAGAAGGGCAAAGAATAATAGATGCAATAGAAAAAGCAGGAGGAGCAACAGCCCAAGCAGACTTAGCAAAAATAAATTTAGCATATGTACTTTCAGACGGGCAAAAAGTATACATACCAAAAATAAACGAAAATTACACAGGCGAATATGTAACAGGTGCAAGTAGTAACGAAGCTAAAAATAGTGCTAGTACAAGCAATACTAGCACTAGTGCAAACAAAGGCGAAACAAACAAAATAATAAATATAAATACCGCAAGTGCAGAAGAATTACAAAACTTGCAAGGAATAGGAGAATCCATAGCAAAAAGAATAGTAGAATACAGAAAAGAAAACGGAAAGTTCAATAACATAGAAGACATAAAAAATGTTAGTGGAATAGGAGAGGCAAAATACAATAAAATAAAAAACAATATTTGTGTAAAATGAAAAAATAACAAAAAGGTAACAGAAAAGTAATAAAAACGTAAAAAAGCGTGGAAAAATAGCTTCCGTAAATAAAAAAATAGAATCGTTGAAAATAGGCTAAAATAGCCATTTACAAAAGAAAGTCCATATATATATAATAAATGTAAATAAATGTAGGATAAGGAGAAAAATCGAGAATGGAAAATGAAAGAAGAAAATTAAAAGTAAAGAAAACAATAAATATGGATGAGAAAGGCTACAAAAATAATGAAAAAACAAAAAGAACAAACAAAATAGCAATCAAATCAATATCTATTATAGTAATAATAGTAATGTTAGCATTGACAGTGGGAACAGTAATATTATCTATAAATACAACAAATAAAACAGAAGAAACAGGAATACAAGCAATGGAACAAAAGGGAGATTATATAAAAGACATAAAAAAGGTAACAGAAAGTAATGAATATATGGATATATACGAAGATGAAAATGGAGAAAAAGTTCCAATACCAAAAGGATACGTAGGAAGTAGCGTAGATGGAGAAAATACAGTAAAAGAAGGGTATGTAATATATGAAAAAAAAGATGAAGAGAGAAAAAATAACAACGAAGTAACAATAGATGAAAATAATGCAAATGAAGCAAGAAAGACGAGAAATCAATATGTATGGGTGCCAGTACCAAATGTAAGCGAAATGTATGGAATAGATAGTAATGGAAAAATGTGGGGAAAATTGTATGATTTTACAACAGACGAAGGAGAAGGAATAAATCCAGAAACAGGAACAGGAGTAGATCCGAAAACAGGTGCAAAGCCATATCAGTGGCGAGAGTCAAATGGAATAATAAATGTAACAAGTAGTACAAGCTATAGAGAGCCAGACATAGTAAAACAAAGGGACATTCCAAGATATTTTAGGCAATATGGAGCAAGGGCAGAAAGTGCATTAGAACATTTAATGAATTTAGAATTGGAATTTGAAACAAGTATAGAAAGCATAGCCAAATATGGAGGCTTTTATATAGGAAGATATGAAACAGGAGGATTAAGTGGAGAAGCAGTAGTAAGAAGAATGGATACAGATTTGGGAAGTCAAACGTGGTACACGATGTATGAAAAATGTAAGATGTTAAATGGAGCAAATGAAAATGTAGTAACAAGTATGATATTTGGAAGTCAGTTTGATAGAACATTAATGTGGATAATAGAAAGTAATAATGGAATAGACAAAGAAGATGTAGCAACAGATTCACAGGATTGGGGAAATTATAGCAATGTACAATTAGAGTATGAAAA
>CANQRI010000059.1 GCA_947626235.1 uncultured Clostridia bacterium
AGATACTCATAAATCTACATATGTAGATGTTCCAGAACTATTAGAACAAACAAACAAAATAGTGATAATAGATCACCATAGAAGAAGTACAGATTTTATAGAAAATTCAATATTAACTTTACATGAGGTATATGCTTCATCAGCTTCAGAGCTTGTTACAGAGCTTATAGAGTATTCTGAAAGTGATATAAAATTAACAGAAATTGAAGCTCAAAGTTTATATGCCGGTATAATGATGGACACTAAAAACTTTACTTTTAAAACAGGTGTTAGAACTTTTGAGGCAGCAGCATATTTGCGTAAATGTGGGGTAGATATTATTAGAGTTAAAAAATGGTTCCAAAGTGATTTGGAAACGTATAATAAAATATCAGAAATAGTTGCTAAAGCAGAAGTAGTAAATGATTCAATAGGTATTTCTGTATATGAAGAAGAAGACGAAAATTCAAATATTGTGTGTGCTAAAGCAGCAGATGAACTTTTAACAATAAGTAATATTACAGCATCTTTTGTAATAGGAAAAATGGGAGAAAAGGTTTGTATAAGCGGACGTTCAATAGGAGATATAAATGTTCAAGTTATACTTGAAAAACTTGGTGGTGGAGGACACATAACTTTAGCTGGTGCACAAGTTGAAGGCATGGACATAGAAGAAGTAAAACAAGAATTAATGAATAGAATAAATGAATATTTTAGTGAAATTGAAAATTAAATGATAATTGGAAAATAGAACTGCTCTAAGTGTAGAGCAGTTTTTTATATGTATATATCTTTGAAAAGTGTTTTTGCGTAAGAAATAATTAAAATTTTTATTGACAAAATAATACAAAAAATATATTATTATATAAGAAAATCAAATGGAGGAGATAGTAATGAAAATACAAAAGATTTTAGGAATACTAATAGTATTAGTAATGCTACTAAATGTAGTAACACCAGCACTTGCAGCAAATGAAGTAGAAAACAAAGAAAGCACAGTATCAACAGAAAAAACAGAAGAACTTGAGGAAAAAAATCTAGAAAAAATTGAAAATAATGCAGAAGTAAAAGCATTAGCTGAAACAGAAGAATCTACGGAAGGTGAAGATGCAGGAGAAAAATCAAAAACAGAAACAAAAGAAACTACTGAAGGTGATGGAACAGGAAAAGAACCAGATGCTTCAGAAGGGGATAGCAAACAAGATGAGGACGAAGATGAAGTGGTTTGGACAGATTTTTCAAAAGCAAAATTTGAGTTAAAAAAGAGTGGAGCAATTGGTGCTGTTATAGAAATTTCAGGTGTAACACCAACTGAAGGAAGCATATATCATATTTACTTGTCAGATGATGGTAGTGCTCCTGTTGCAGATGTAGTAGGATATAAAGACGATTTAGCATTAACTTATGATAAAGACTCAAAAACATTTAAATGTATTGATTTAGAAGTAAGAAATGCAGTTGAATTAAATAAAGATATATATGTATCTGTTAGTGAGCTTAATGCAAAGGCAGATGAACATGTAATTTTATCTGGTAAAAAGCTTACTAGATATGTTGAACCAAAATATAGTGATGCATTTTTTGCTACATTTATGACAAGTGATGCTGATCAAATAGTAACTAATTTTACACATTCAAGCGAAAATAACAGGAAATTGCAAATAAAAATTGGAAAAATAACAGACCAAAATATATTACAAAAAATAAAGAATCAAGATTCAGCTGGGTTTGCAGATTTACTAAAATATGCTAAATCAAATGCAGGAATATATAATGAAACTTTAAATGCAGATAAAGATACTTCTTCTATAGAGTATAATGCATATGCAGGAGAAGATACTGGAAATAAAGTTATACAATTAAACGGTGTAGCAGATAAAGCTTATTATTATTTGTATGTAAAAACTGATGATGAAAATGGAAAATATTTTCCTAACGAAGCTGTTACATTAGCACTATCTAGCAATACTTCAGATAATCATTGGTCAATGTTTTTCTATGGACAAGAGGATTTCGAATGGATAGATTTTGGAGATGGATCAGATAATACAATAGCTACAGGTACTATACCTCAAACAGGTGAAACTGCTATGGTTGCAATTGTTATTGCATTAGTTTCAGTTTTAGGAGTTGTGGGATATATAAATTATAAAAAATACAGAGATGTAAAATAATTATAATTATCAAAATAATAAAAACATACTATATGTTAAGTGAGAATTTAACATATAGTGTGTTTTTTAATTTAATTGAAATAATGATAGAGAATTATTGAATTAAAAGGATAATTATGATAGAATAACAGATAAATATTGAAAGGGATGAAGTCGATGAAAGTAATTTTATTGCAAGATATAAAAGGTGTAGGAAAAAAAGATCAAGTAATAAATGCAGCGGATGGATATGCAAAAAATTTTTTATTCCCTAGAAATTTAGCTGTAGAGGCAACGAAAGGAAATATGGCTAACTTACAAGCAAAGCAAAATTCAATACAATTTAATAAAAACAAAGAAAAGCAAGAGGCACAAAATATTGCAGAAAAGCTAAAAACAATAGAACTTCAAATAAAAGTAAAAGCAGGAGAAAATGGTAAAATTTTTGGAGGAGTTACAGCAAAAGAAATATCTGAAAGCTTAAAAAGTCAATGTAAAATAGATGTAGATAAGAAAAAAATTTTACTAGCAGAAACTATAAAAAATATAGGAGCATGTAGTGTGGATATAAAGCTATATGAAGGCGTAATGGGAAAGGTTAAAGTAAGAACAATAGCAGAATAGTTAAGAGTAGTAATATAAAATAAGAATGTCTTAAGTGTTCGTTCCGCGTGCTTAAAAATAAATGCAAATGGGAGCCTACTAAAGGAGGTAAGGAAAATGGAACTTGGAAAAGTGCCACCACATGATGTAGAAGCTGAACAAGCTGTTATAGGAAGTATGCTTACCGATAAAGAAGCTATAATTTCAGCAATAGAAGTACTTAAAGAAGAAGATTTTTATAGAGAAGATAATAGAACTATATATAGTGCCATATTAAATTTATACAATAGATCAGAGCCTGTAGATATTATTACTTTAAAGTCTGAACTTTCGTCTATGGGCAAGTTAGAGGCGGTTGGTGGTCTAGAATATTTGGCAGAGCTTCCAGATAAAGTGCCAACAACAGCAAATGTAGATAAATACATAAAAATAGTTGAAGAAAAGTCTATATTGAGGCAGTTATTGAGAACAGCAAACGAAATTATACAGTTAGGTTATGACGAAACTCAAGAAGTAGATACAATAATGGATCAAGCAGAAAAGAAAATTTTTGATACAATACAACAAAGAAATCAAAAAGGTTATGTCTCAATAAAAGAAATTTTGGTAGATACTTTTACAGAGCTTGAACAATTATATAACCAAAAACAGCACATAACAGGTATTCCAACAGGTTTTATTGATTTGGATAACAAAACTGCAGGGCTTCATAAATCTGACTTAATACTAGTTGCTGCAAGGCCAGCTATGGGAAAATCTGCATTTGCATTAAATATAGCAACAAATGCAGCAGTAAGAGCAAATACACCAGTTGTAATATTTAGTTTGGAAATGTCAAAAGAGCAAATGACAAATAGAATTCTTTGTAGCGAGGCAATGGTAGATAGCAATAAAGTTAGAACAGGAAAAATAGATGATGATGAATGGGTGAAACTTGCTGCAGCATCAGGCCAGCTATCAGATGCACAAATATTTATAGATGATACACCAGGTATATCTATAATGGAAATAAGAGCAAAGTGTAGAAAGCTAAAATTAGAAAAGGATATTGGATTAGTAGTAATAGATTATTTACAATTAGTACAAGGTACAGGCAAAAGGGGTGCAAGCCGTGAGCAAGAAATTGCAGAGATTAGTCGTTCTTTGAAAATACTTGCAAAAGAAATACAAGTGCCAGTAATAGCATTATCACAATTATCAAGAGCACCAGAACAACGTCCAGACCATAGGCCCATGCTTGCAGACCTTCGTGAATCTGGTTCAATAGAGCAAGATGCCGACATTGTTATGTTTTTATATAGAGATGACTATTACAACGAAAATAGTGAAAAGAAGGATATTGCAGAAGTTATTATAGCAAAGCACCGTGCGGGTTCAACAGGTACTGTAGAATTATTATGGTTTGGAAATTATACAAAATTTGCAAATATTGAAAAATATAGAGAGTAATAAGGGGAGCGTACATTGGTGTTCGTTTTTCGAACATGGAAAGCGCTCCTTTAAATCTAGTAGAATTTAAAATTTAATCAAAGGGTGTGCAAAATATTCGAAAAACAAATATTAAGGTCTATTTATTTTTAACAAAGGAAGGAAAAATATGTTACAAGAAAAGGTAGAAAATACAATTAAAAAGTATGAATTAATTAAAAATGGCGATAATATAGTTGTTGGAGTATCTGGAGGGCCAGATTCAATGACTTTATTAAATGTACTAATAAATTTAATGCCAAAATTTAAGTTTAATATTGTAGTTGCACATATCAATCACATGATAAGGAAAGAAGCGGATGGTGAAACAAAGTATGTTGCAGATTTTTGCAGAAAGCATAATATACAATGTTTTATCAAAAGGGAAAATGTAATAGAAATATCTAAAAGCAAGAAAATAGGCACAGAGGAAGCAGGAAGGAAGTTAAGGTATGCTTTTTTTGATGAAGTGTTAAGAAAAACTAATGCAAATAAAATAGCAACTGCTCATACGGCAAATGATAGAGCAGAAACTGTGCTTATGAATATAATGAGGGGAAGCGGAACTTCTGGCTTAAAAGGAATTGAAGAAAGCAGAGATAATAAATTTATTAGACCTCTAATACAGTGTACTAGAAAAGAAATTGAAGAATATTGTGAGCAAGAAAAATTGAATCCAAAGTATGATAAATCAAATGAAGAAAATATATATACAAGAAATAAAATAAGAAATGAACTTATTCCATATATACAAAAACAGTTTAATCCTAATATTGTTGAAACTTTAAATAGATTATCTAGTTTGAGTGCAATGGAAAATAAATATTTAGAAAAACAAACAGAAAAAGCGTATAATGAAATTTTCCTAGGGAAACAAGAAGTAGATGGAAAAAAAGAAATTGTTTTGGATTTGAAAAAGTTTAATAATTTAGATTTAGTAATAAAAAATAGAATAGTGTTATATACTATAAATAAAGTTGTAGGAAATGCTCAAAACATAGAAAAAATACATATAGAAGATATTATAAAATTATGTTCAAATAACGTTGGAAATAAATATTTAACTCCGCATAAAAATATAAAAGTTTTAGTAAATAAACAAAAAATATTTTTCAGAAATGTATAAAAAGGTATAATATTTACTTCCGTAGCGAAGTGCTTGATACGAGCAGATTTGCAAGAAAAAAACTTTAAAAAAATGCTTGCAAATGAAATAAATGTATGCTATATTTCAAGAATAGAAAAGGAAACATTAGAAAAAGAGCTTAAAGTGGAAAATTTAAAGTGACATTGTTTTAAATGAATTCTAAGGAGGAAATTAAATTGAAAAGCGGAATAAAAACATTAGCAATGTGGCTAATTATATTATTAATTTTTATAGTAGTAGTCACATCAATAGTAAATAATAAGGACAATGAATTAGCATATTCAGAATTAGTTAGTAGAATAGAAACAGGAGACGTTAAAGAAGTTAAAATTTCAGCAGATGGCACAAGTGCAGAAATTTTATTAAAAAATGAAAATATAATTAAAAAAGCTAATATTCCTAGTGTAGAAAACTTAATGGAAGTAGCAAATGATTCAATGAAAGCAAATAATATAGTAATAACTCAAGAGTCAGAATCAATATTTGTTATGTTGTTAAGTTTACTTACACCTGTTGGAATATTAATAATCTTCTTACTATTCTGGTTCTTTATAATGAGTGGAGGAAATCAACCAGGTGCAGGAAAAACAATGACATTTGGTAAGAGCAAAGCTAAAATGATAAATCCACAAGATAAAGCAAAAGTAACATTTAAAGATGTTGCAGGTGTTGATGAAGAAAAAGAAGAATTAGAAGAAATAGTAGAATTTTTAAAGAATCCAAGAAAATTTACAGAAATGGGTGCAAGAATACCTAAAGGAGTGCTTTTAGTAGGAAATCCTGGTACAGGTAAAACATTACTTGCAAAGGCAGTTGCAGGGGAAGCTGGAGTACCATTCTTTATAATAAGTGGTTCAGACTTCGTAGAAATGTTCGTTGGTGTTGGTGCATCAAGGGTAAGGGATTTATTTGAAGAAGCTAAAAAGAAAGCACCATGTATAGTATTTATAGATGAAATTGATGCAGTAGGTCGTCAAAGAGGAGCAGGACTTGGTGGTGGACATGATGAAAGAGAGCAAACATTAAATCAATTATTAGTTGAAATGGATGGGTTTGCAGAAAATGAAGGAGTTATAGTTCTAGCTGCTACAAACAGACCAGACATATTAGATAAAGCATTATTAAGACCAGGAAGATTTGATAGACAAATAGTAGTATCAAGCCCAGATGTAAAAGCAAGGGAGCAAATACTAGAGGTTCATAGCAGAAAGAAACGTTTAGCAAATGATGTAGATTTAAGAGTAATTGCTAAAAACACATCAGGTTTTTCAGGAGCAGACCTAGAAAACGTATTAAATGAAGCTGCACTTTTAGCAGCAAGAAGAAATGTACCAGAAATATCAATGAAAGAAATAGAAGATGCCATGGTAAAAGTTACTATGGGACCTGAAAAGAGAACAAGAGTAAGAAGCGAAAAAGAAAATAAATTAGTAGCATACCACGAAGCAGGTCATGCAGTAGTAAGTAGATTCTTACCAACACAAGATCCAGTACATCAAATATCAATAGTACCAAGAGGTATGGCTGGTGGTTATACAATGTATAGACCAACAGAAGACAAAAACTTCATGTCAAAATCTGAAATGGAAGAAAATATAGTATCACTATTAGGTGGTAGAGTTGCAGAAAAATTAATATTAGATGATATTTCAACAGGTGCAAGCAACGACATAGAAAGAGCAACAAAAATTGCTAGAAACATGGTTACAAAATATGGTATGAGCGACAAAATAGGAGCAGTAATGTTAGGAACAGGTCAAGAAGAAGTATTCTTAGGAAGAGATATAGCTCAAGGAAAAGAATACTCTGAAGAAACAGCAGCAATAATAGATGCAGAAGTTAAGAAAATTATAGACAATGCATTTAACAGGGCTGCACAAATACTACAAGAACATATAGATAAGCTACACAGCGTAGCCAAAATCCTTTTAGAAAAAGAAAAAATCGACGGAGACGAGTTTGATCAAATATTTGAGTAAACTATTAAACTATTAGGGACGGGGTTAAATAGTTTAACACATTGATAAGATAGCTATTAGTTTAGCTAAAAAATAACTTTGTGTTAAACTATTTAACCCCGTCCCTAATAGTTTAATGGAGTGAATAAATATAGAGATGGAGATGGATATGAATATGAATATTAATAAAAAGCCCATAGCATTAGTTACAGGAGCATCTTCTGGAATAGGGAGAGATATGGCAAGATATCTAAACAGTTTAGGGTATAACTTAATTATTACAGCCAGAGATGAAGATAAGTTAAAGAAATTAAAACAAGAATTAGAAGAGAAAAAATTAGAGAAAAAAGAGTTAAGTGAAAAGTCAGAAGTTAAAACAAATGGGAAAGCAAATATAGATATAATTGTTGCAGATTTAGCAAAAGAAGAGGAATGTATTAGCTTATATAAACAAGTAAAAGAAAAGTATAAAAATATAGATATATTAATAAATAATGCTGGCTTTGGTTTATTTGGTTCTTTTCTAGAAACAGATTTAGAAACAGAATTAGATATGATAAATGTAAACGTGAAAGCGGTTCATATACTAGCCAAATTATTTATGCAAGATATGGTAAAAGCAAATAGAGGTACAATTTTAAATGTGGCGTCTGTAGCAGGTTTTATGCCAGGACCATTAATGGCAACATACTATTGTACTAAAAATTATGTATTTAGACTATCTGAAGCATTAAGAGAAGAGTTAAAAAAGAAAAAGTCAGATGTAAAGATATCTGTATTGTGTCCAGGACCTGTAGATACAAATTTTAACAAAGTAGCTAAAGTTAAATTCAATTTAAAAGAAGCTTCTAGTGAATATGTAGCAAAATATGCGATAGACAAGCTATTAAAACATAAATTTTTAATAATACCAGGCTTTTCTGTAAAAATGGCTAGATTTTTTAGTAAGATAACACCAGATAATATTTTGGCTAAAGTTTGTTATCATATGCAAGAGAAAAAAAGATAATGGGGACGGTTCTGAAAATCCGGAATTTAGGGACGGACGATAGTGTTAAAAAATAACATTGAGTTCGTCCTTATATTTAATAAATAAATACAAACACGTATATATGAATATAATATAAAGATAAAAAATATATTATAAAAATGCCGAAAAATAGCGAAAAATGAGGAAAACTTTTTGTTGACAAAGTTATTCACATGTGGTATAAAGTATACATAAACAATTTTGCTAATATTTATTAATTTTTAAAGTTAACAATTAGGTCAGGCTAAAGGGTTTAATCAAACTAAATTCAAAAATTTAAATCAAATTAAATTAAAAAAATTAAATTAAATTCAAAAAATCTAAAAAATTTCCAAATATAAAGAAAAAACATAAAAAAGGAGGTAAAATCGTTTTATACATCATATATACTTATAAATAAAGTTTGACTTAAAAGTTGTAAAATATTATAATAAAAGGAGGAAGAAAATGAAAAAATTAACTTATGAAATGTGTTTACAGTATATAAACACAAAAAGTGAAATGGAGTTACATGAAGATAGTGCAGAATATTATTATGACGAAAAGTTAGATAATACACATGATAAAATATTTAGAGATTTACTATCAGATGAAGAAGAAGCAACAAAATTTATAAATAAATTTTTTAAAAGTAAAAGAAAATTAAAAAAAGATGATTTGGAAAAGTATAGTAATAGCTACATAACAAAGGAATACAGAAATAGGGAATCAGATATAGTGTATAAAATAAAAAATACAAATACATTTATATTAATAGAGCACCAATCTTATGTAGATG
>CANQRI010000060.1 GCA_947626235.1 uncultured Clostridia bacterium
CAATGGAAAGAGGTCATGACATGACTTATGTATGTTACGATAATGGTGCATACATGAACACAGGTATTCAACGTTCTTCTGCAACACCTCATTTTGCAGATACAACAACTTCACCTGCTGGAAAAGTTATACCTGGAAAAATGCAAGCCAGAAAAGACTTAACAGAAATAATGGCATCACACCACTTACCATATGTTGCACAATCTATTGGTGTTAATAATTTCAAAGATTTATATGAAAAAGCTGAAAAAGCAATATATACAGAAGGTCCAACATTTTTAAATGTTTTAGCACCTTGCCCTAGAGGTTGGGGGTACCCTACAGATATGCTAATGGAAATTAATAAATTAGCTATAGATACATGTTACTGGCCTTTATATGAAGTTGAAAATGGAAAATATAAAATAACATATAAACCAGCTAAAAAACTTCCAATAGAAGAATTTTTAAAACCTCAAAGACGTTTTAAGCATATGTTCAAACCAGGAAATGAATGGATGATAGAAGAATTCCAAAAAGAAGTTGATAAGAGATGGCAAGAACTTCTAGACTTGGAAGAAATTACTAATAAATAAACTATTAGGGACGGGGTTAAATAGTTTAACACTATAATGCAAAATTAAATTTAAGCTAAACTAATAGGGACGTTGTTAAATAGTTTAGCAATATATATTAATTTTTTGTTATTATAATTATATTTTAAGTGTACTAAACTATTTAACAACGTCCCTATTAGTTTAGCTATTATTGTAAATATATAAAAGTGTTAAACTATTTAACCCCGTCCCTAATAGTTTAGGAGGTTTTTATGAAAAGAGCAGAAAAAAGAATGGAAAAGAGAACAAAAAAGATAACAGAACAAGGGAAAGAAAATGAAAAAGAACAAGAACAAAAAGAAAGTGAAGAAATTTTTATTGAAAATGAATCAACTAATAATGAAGAAGAACAAATAAAGAAAACTGATAAAAAAGTTACTATTTTTAACTTTGTACTAATAGTTGCTATATTTATTGGTTTAACAACATATATGTTTTGCGTAGATGGAATTGAAAATATAATTTACGTATTGCAAAATGTAAATTATGGTTGGGTTTTAGCTCGGCGTTGGCTGTTTACTTATTTTATGGCTATGCGATTCACTCACTCTTCACATACCATTAAAAAAATTACACCCTGACCAAACATTTAAAAACTCTATAAAAGTAACAATGATTGGCCAACTATTTAATAATATAACTCCTTTTTCATCAGGAGGACAACCAATGCAAGCATATGAGCTTACCAAAACTGGAAAAAGAGCAAGCGAATCAATGTCCATTCTTGCAATGAAGTTTATTATAACTCAAATTGCTTTAGTTGTTTTTACTTTAATTGTAGTTGCATTTCAACTAAACTTTTTTCAAGAACTTTTTAAAGATTTTTTATGGGTTGCTGTTTTAGGCTTTTTAGCTAATATTATTCTCATTGTTGTAGTTATATTAGCTGGAATCAATAAAAAATTTATAACTTGGTTTACAACCCCTATTATAAAATTGCTAGGCAAGTTAAAAATTATAAAAAATCCTGAAAAAACTATTGAAAAATTAGATGGAAGTATTTCCAATTTTAATAAACAATTTAAAATGATGAATTCTCAAAAGTGGATTGTTTTCCAAATTTTCGTTATATCTTGTATTCAAAGTTTGGCTTACTATTCTATAACATACATGGTTTATAGAGCTTTTGGAAATTCTGGAATTGGATTCTGGCAAATTATTCCTGTGCAAGCATTTCTACTTTTGTTTATGACTATTATGCCTACACCAGGTGCAGGAATTGGCGCAGAAGGTGGATTCCTCCTTTTATTCAATTCCATCTTTAAAGAAGGAACTATAAATTTATCTATATTGTTTTGGAGAATTTATACATTTTATTTACCTATAATTGTTGGCGCTTTGTTTTTAATACCTATTAAAAAACATACCAAAAAGGAAATTTCTCAATAAAATAAAAATAAATTTAATATACGTAAAAATACGCTTTATTTAGCACACAAAAATCAGCCTAAAAATATTAGACTGATTTTGTTTTTATATCATTTATAATTTACTAATTTTCTTCTGGAGCTTCTACAGGGCAAACACCTCTACAAGTACCACAACCTATACATTGTTCTGGATCTATTACGTATCTGTCATCTCCTTCAGATATACATGCAACTGGACATTCTGCTGCGCATGCACCACATTTAATACATTTATCTGATATTTTATATGCCATATCTCTCACCACCCTTCGCAAGCTAAACTATTAGGGACGGGGTTAAATAGTTTAACACATTTATGGTTTTATACTATAAGCTAAACTAATAGGGACGTTGTTAAATAGTTTAGTAAACTAAAAATATAATTATAAGAATAAAAAATTAATACATATATACTAAACTATTTAACAACGTCCCTATTAGTTTAGCTGAAATTAATTTAGTATTATAGTGTTAAACTATTTAACCCCGTCCCTAATAGTTTAGCTATATTTCATCATCATCTACAACTGAATTTTTGTCTATTTCTTCTAATTTTTCTAATTCTTCCAACTCTTTCAAATGTTGCTTTTCTTCTTCACCTACATTTGCATTATCATCTTCTACATTCTTTATAATTGTTATTTCTGGTGCCTCATATTTTTTATAATAAAATTCTCCATTTTCATCTTTTAACTTAACTCTAACTCTTTCTCTTAATGTTTCTACACCTTCTACTATGCCTTCCCCATCTTCTGTTTTTACTATTGCACCTATTTTAGGGAGCCTACTCATCTTTTCCTCATAAACATCTTGTTCATATTTTAAGCAACACATTAACCTTCCACAGTTTCCAGATATTTTTGATGGATTTAAAGACATATTCTGCTCTTTTGCCATTTTTATAGATACTGTTTCAAAGTTTCCTAAAAATGAACAACAACATAGTTCCCTTCCACATACTCCGTTTCCGCCTATTCTTTTTACCTCGTCTCTAACCCCTATTTGCCTTAACTCTATTCTTGTTTTAAAAATTGCTGCTAAATCTTTTACAAGCTCTCTAAAGTCTATTCTTCCATCTGCTGTAAAATAGAATAAAACTTTGCTATTATCAAATTTAAATTCTACATCTACTAATGTCATATCTAATTTATGTTCTTTTATTTTTTCCTCACAAATCTTAAAGGCTTCCTTTTCCTTCTCCTTATTTGTTTCGTACTTTTTATTATCTTTATATGTAGCTACTCTTATTACCTTTTTTAAAGGTTTTTCTATTCGCTCATCAGGAAGTTGCCTATTGCTAATAACTACCTGCCCATATTCTTCTCCTTGTGCGGTTTCCACAATTACATAGCTTCCATTTTCAATTTTTAAATCTTCTGGGTCAAAAAAATATATTTTTCCTGGCTTTTTAAATCTAACCCCTATTATATTTTTCATTAATTTCCTCCCACATCCTTATTAAAAGTCCATCTATACTCATGTCGTAATTACTATTTTGTAATAGCCTTCTTTTTACATCTTCTACTATTTGTATACAATTTATAAAGTCTAATTTTTTCTTATTATACAATATAATGTTGATATAGTCTAGTAATTCTTGTATATTATCTTTTGATTTATACAATATTTCCGAACTATTTAACACTTCTATTAAATCAGAACTTTCTATTTTTTCTATTATTTCTTCAAGACTTGTATACGTTTCTTTTTTATCAGCTATTGTTTTAGCCTTTTCAATACTTCCACCACACATTGATATCATATTAGGTGTAACATCTTTAGTAATATTTTCTTCTATATATTTTCTTATATTTTCATCAGACACCGTTTCAAATGATATTTTCATACATCTTGATTTTATAGTATTTAAAAGTTTACTTTCGTTTGATGCTATTAATATAATTACTGCATATTCTGGTGGCTCTTCTAAAGTTTTTAATAAACAATTTTGAGCCTCGACAGTCATGGTATCTGCATTATCTATTATATAAACCTTTTTTGTTGATATTATTGGCTTTTCAGCTATTTTTTCTTGCATAAAACGTATTTGTTCGATTTTTATGTTTTTGGCATCTTCTAACTGATTTATCTCCATAAAATCCGGATGATTATCACTATTAAATTCCATACAAGATTTACATTGATTACAATAGCCATTTTCATTTAAGCATAATATTCCTTTGGCAAATTCTCGTGCAAACATTTTCTTACCAACACCACTAATGCCCATGAAAATATAGCTATGCAATATATTTTTACTTTTTAATGCTTTATTTAAAATTTCTTTTGCTTTTTCATTTCCTATAATGTTTTCAAAGATCAACTTTTTTCTCCTTTTATCCTCATTTTAGGCAAATTATTTATTAATTGCTTAATTCTATTTTACTTCACCAAATAAATTAAATGGCCAAAATCTAATCCAAACTACGCCCTCTATTTTTTCAATAGGTATACAGCCAAATTTTCTACAATCTACGCTATCTTGCCTATTATCTCCCATTGCAAATATATAACCTTCTGGTACAGTAAAATCTACTAATAATTCATTATATTTATTTTCTGTTCTTAATCCCTCTGGCAAATATGGCTCATCAAGTTCAACACCATTTATATATACTTTTCCATCTTCTAATTTTACTCTTTCATTTGGAAGACCTATGACTCTTTTTATAAAGCTTTCTTTTCCTATTTCTAATACATAATATGTAAATTTAGTAAATATATTATCTGGCTCATTGTTATAAATTGCTTTTAAAGTTGTAGCTGTAGTATTGCTAGGTCTTTCAAAAGTTATAATGTCACCTCTATTTGGAACTTGTTTAAATGTTCTTGGTAATTTGTTTAATATAAGCCTTTGACCTTCTTGCAATGTAGGGAACATTGATGATTGTTGTACTTCTGTTGGTGTTCCTACATAATATCTTATTAATATAGCAAGTGCTATTGCTAATATAATGCATAATGTCCATTCTAAAATTTCTTTTACTGTACTATTCATCTATTTTCTTCCTTTCAGTTTTATTCTTCACCCTTTTGAATTTTTATATATTTTATTTCATTTCCCCATTTTTACTTTTTCGTCTTACTTTATAGTCTTTTTTGTTGGTATTCTAATAACTACTTCTGTACCTTTTCCAACCTCACTTTTTATATCTATACTTCCCCTATTTTTATCAAGTATTTCCTTTGCAATAGAAAGACCTAACCCTGTACCTCCGAACTCTCTTGTACGAGCTTTATCTACTCTATAAAATCTATCGAAAATTCTATTTAAATCATCTTCAGGAATTCCTATTCCATTATCTATTACTTTTATGTAGGCATCATTATATACAAAACCTACATATATTTTTATGCTTCCACCTTCTTTTGTATACTTAATACTATTTGATAATATATTTAATATTACTCTTTCTATTCCTTCTTTATTTGCATATACTGGTGGAACATTTGCTGTAACAAAACATTCTGCACTTTGTCTTTTCTTATCTATTTCAATTTGTAATTTTTCTTGACACTTTTTAGTAAGCTCTCCTAAATCAAACTCAGTTATTTCATATTCTGTTTTATTGTTATCATATCTTGATAAAACAAGTAAATCTGTAACTAATTTTGCCATTCTTCTTGCTTCTGAAGATATTACATTTAAAAATTTATCTTGTGTTTCTTTATCATATTCACCTTCTATTAAAGTATCGGCATAACCCATTATAGAAGTTATAGGTGTTTTTAGTTCATGAGATACATCTGCAACAAACTCTTTTCTCATATTATCTAGCTTTACATGCTCTGTAATATCCTGAATAACCACCATTATTCCTGAAGGTCTTTCATTTTCATCCTTTAATGATGCAAAAAATATATTTAAATATTTTTCTTCTACTTGTACTCTTTGCTCTGATGAAGTCCAATCTTCTAAGTATACTATTTTCTCTAAATTTATATCTATATTTATTTTTCTAAAAATTTTTTCAAAATTATTATCTTTTTCAGATAACTTTAAAAATTCAATCGCTGCCGGATTTATATGTGTTATTTTTCCTAACATATTAAAAACAATAATACCATCTGTCATATGAAGCAATATAGCTTCCATTTGCTTTTTCTGCCTGTTTACTTCATTAATATTATCGCCTATTTCATTTGTCATAATTTGAAATGCATTTGTAAGGTCATCCACTTCTGTTTTTTTCTTTCCCTCTTTATTTTCATTAAGATTTACTGTTTCACCAGCTGCTATTCTTGGAGCACTTTTTATTAATTTAGATATTGGATTTATAATTTTCTTTGCTACTATTACTCCCATTAGTATAGAAATTCCTGCAAATACTACATTAGCAACTATTGTAACAATTAAAGTTAATTTCAACTGTGATTCCATTAATAGCACATTTTGTGCGTTCTGAACATTTACAGTTTCCGGTAATAAATTATTTATAGATATTGAATAAAAAATTCCTAATCCCGTTATTAATAGAATCCCTAATATAGCAAAAATTAATATCATTCTTAATTGAATATCTTTTATCATTTTGTTTCTTATTCCTTTCATTTATAAGATATAAACTTTTATTATACCCTTTTCTTCTTAAGCATATTTTTCTGTTTTAAACGCATCTTCTTAAACACATTTTAGGGAACGTGCTTTTGAAACACGTTCCCCATTTGTCTCTATGGCACTTATTTTGTTTGTGTGTTAATAAAATAATACTAACCACATTATTTTGTAGCTATATAGTAACCTACCCCTCTTTTGGTTATTAATATTTTTGGATTTGATGTATCCTTTTCAATTTTTTCTCTTATTCTTCTTACTGTAACATCTACTGTTCTAATATCTCCATAATATTCATAGCCCCATACTTTTTCTAACAAAGTTTCCCTTGTTACAACCTGTCCGGGTTGATTTGCTAAATATTTTAATACTTCAAACTCTCTTAATGTAAGATCAATTACCTCATCTCTTACTTTAACTTCGAAACGATTTAAATCTAAACTTAGTTCTCCAACCTTTACTACTGTTCCATCTGCTTTAGATGAATGCTCAGCTCCTTCTGAACTTAACTCTGCTTTTCTTAAATTTGCCTTTACTCTAGCCATTAACTCCCTAATACTAAATGGTTTTGTTATATAATCGTCTGCTCCAAACTCTAAGCCTAATATTTTATCAATTTCCTCATCTTTCGCAGAAATCATTAATATTGGCACATTTAAAGATTGCCTTATTCTTTTGCACACAGTTAAGCCGTCCATTTTTGGAAGCATTATATCTAATAAAATTAAATCAGGTTTTTGCTCTAAAGCAATTTTTACTGCTTCTTCTCCATCATTTGCCTCTAATGTTTTATACCCCTCTTTTTGTAAATTTAACGCTAACATTGTTACTATAGTTTTTTCATCATCTACTATAAGAATTGTTCTTTTATTGGATGAACTTACCCTAATATTTTCATTCTCTTCCATAGAAGTACCGCCCCTTCTCTTCGACTTTCATTGTAATATTTATATCATATTCTTTTTTTTTGTTCAATAGTTTTTATACAAAATTTTATCTTCCTTCAACATTTTGCTGTTCGTCTTTACTTTGTTCAAATTGCTCTCTTAAATTTAGTATATTGTCTATATATTTTTGTTTTACTTTTCCTACAACCGTTTCTTTTTTATTGATTGAATCTTTTAATGTTTCTGAAGTATGAACTAGCTCAACTACTGTTTTAAAAAATTCTTCTTGATTTTCTCCTATATTAGCTGTTATTATATTTTCTCCATTCTGATGACAATATTCAACTAACTGGTTATCTATATAAAATTCATATCCACATTTTAAATATTCATTTTCATATACATCACCATCTCTTTTTTGTGATTCTGCTACCTTCGCTATAATATTACCATTTTCATCCATTCTATTATATAAATAATTTAAAGATCTTTTTATTATTCCTAAACGGTCTGCTGTCATTGGATTTTCGCTATTAGGATATTGTTTATTATATAATTCTGCTATTATTTCTTTTCTGTGCCTATTTACTTGATCCTCTGTAGTTAAATTTTCTACTTCTTGTTCCAATTGTTGCTCTGCTGTTAATTGAACAGATTTAGAAACATCTACTGCATATTTATCTTTAAATTCTTGCTCTTTAGTTTTAACTACCTCATCTAAATTTGTATCCTCTGTAGCTACTATTGTATTATATTTATTGTTATTATTAGCTTCATTTACTGCTACTGCCCCTAGCGTTACTGCTGTTAATGCTCCTATCGAAATTAATACAGATAATCTTTTTAGTCTCTTCTTAGCTATATCATACTTTTGTTTTTCCTCTGGAAAAGCTTTAAAATATCTATCCATATAAAACTTCTTATGCATTCTAAAATTGTCACCTGTTAATAATGGAGCTGTTGATAATGCATATTTTAATGCTTCAATTTCCATTTTATTTTTTATATTTACAAATGATTTATTACTTGTATTACTATATCTCATTATTCTTCCTCCTACATTAGGCCATTACATACTTTAGAAATATTATTTTTAATTTGTATTACTTAAATTCATAGTTGTTTAGCTCATATAATCTTTTAATTTTTTACTTCTACTTGGATGTCTTAATTTTCTTAATGCTTTTGCTTCAATTTGCCTAATTCTTTCACGAGTTACCATGAACTCTCTACCTACTTCTTCTAGTGTTCTAGCTTTTCCATCTTCTAATCCGAATCTTAATTTTAAAACCTTTGCTTCTCTAGGAGTTAAAGTATTCATTACTTCTTCTAATTGCTCTTTTAAAAGTGTATATGCTGCTGAATCTTGTGGAGCAGGGCTATCATCATCTTGTATAAAGTCGCCCAAATGACTATCATCTTCTTCTCCA
>CANQRI010000061.1 GCA_947626235.1 uncultured Clostridia bacterium
TATTTCTTTTTGGAAAATTTAAATTAACGGTTTCCTCTTGAAAATTTTTTTCACTTATTAATAGTCCACCTGTTTTTATAATTTCTTCTGCAAGCTTTTTATTTTCTTCTGGATATATATTGTCTATTCCTCCAGCAAGTATGGCAATTGTTTTTCCTCCATTTTCAATGCATGATATATGTGCTATACTATCAATTCCAACAGCTAACCCACTTGCTATTACAAAACCTTCTTCAACCAATTTTTTTACAAACATTTTGCATATATTCTGTGAATATTTACTACACTTTCTAGAACCTACAATAGCTATTATTGGTTTATTTAAAAGCTCTAAATCTCCCATATAATACATGCTTTCCGGTTTATTTTTTATATTTTGTAATTGTTTTATAGTAGAAACATCTACTTTACCTTTTTGACTTAAAAAATTATTTTCATCTAGTTCTTCCATTGTTTCCTCCATTATTTAAATTTATATCCAATATTTTTTATCTAAACTTCTATACGAAATTGCTTCTAATATGTGATTCTTTTGTATATTTTCTTTCTTTTCCATATCTGCTATTGTTCTTGCTACTTTTAAAATTCGCCCATACGCTCTTGCACTTAACCCTAATTTGTTAAACGCATTTTCTAATAGTTGTTGACTTTGCTCGTCTATTTTGCAATACTTCTCTATCAATTTGGGAGTTAATTCTGCATTTGAAAAAATTTTATATTTTTTATACCTTTCTTGTTGTATTTCCCTTGCCTCTTTTACCCTTTTTCTTATTTCTTCTGATGTTTCTTCTGTGTTATTGCTATTTAATTTTTCATATTTTATAGAATTTACTTCTACTTGCACATCTATTCTATCTAACATAGGTCCGCTTATTTTATTTATGTATCTTCTTATACTTTCTTTAGTGCATTTACATTCTTTTTCACTTCCATAATAACCACACATACACGGATTCATGCTTGCAACTAACATAAAATTACATGGATACGTTATTGTTGTAAGTACTCTGCTTAATGTTACTTTTCTATCTTCTATTGGAACTCTTAAAACTTCAAGAACTTCTTTATTGAACTCTGGTAGTTCATCTAAAAATAGTACGCCATTATGTGCCAAGCTAACTTCTCCCGGTTTTGGAATTCTTCCTCCTCCAATTAATGAACTTTTTGATATGGTATGATGTGGACTTCTAAATGGCCTTTCTACTATTAATGGCATGTTTTCATTCAAACTACCTTCTATACTATGTATTTTGGTAACTTCTAATGCTTCTTCAAAATTTAGCTTTGGAAGTATTGTTGGTATTCTTTTTGCAAGCATTGTTTTACCACTTCCGTGGGCTTCCTATTAATAGTATGTTGTGACCTCCAGATGCTGCAACTTCTAATGCTCTTTTTGCATTTTCTTGACCTTTTACTTCTGAAAAATCTAAAGAATAAATTTGATTTTGATTAAAAATTTCTTCTATATTCGTTTTTTTAGGATTAATATTTATTTGACTATTTAAATATTGTATTGTTTGAATTAAATTAACTACCGGTATAACTTCTATCCCATCTACTATTGCCGCTTCTTTGGCATTTTCTTCTGAAACAATTACTCTTTTTATTCCTAACTTTTTTGCCTCTATGCACATTGGCAGAACTCCATTTACTTTCGTAATTTTTCCATCTAAAGATAGCTCTCCTATAAATACCGTGTCGTTTAGATCCTGTTCCCATATATATTCTGTTGACATTAAAATTCCTATGGCTATTGGTAAATCAAAGAATGTGCCTTCTTTTCTTAAAGTTGCAGGTGCTAAATTTATGGTTATTTTTTTGCTTAATAACTTTATTTTTGAATTTTTTATTGCTACTTTTACTCTTTCTTTTGCTTCTTTTACACTTATATCCGGAAGGCCTACTACTTCCCAACTTGGTAATCCTTCCGACACATCTACTTGAACATCAACCAAATACCCCTCTATTCCATTTAGAGACACTGTTTTTATTATAGATAACATTTTGTTCACTTCCTTATTATGTTAAGTGTGCTCATTATATATTCATTTTCCTTGCTTGTCAACAAAAATCGTTCGTCAAATTTCTACAAAATTTGCTTATCTAATTTTAACAGAATTTATTTTTTGAATTTCTTCGAAAGTCAATCGACAAATTTCTACAAAAATCGACTGCTGAATTTTTTAATTTTTTGCTATGCTAAAAATTAACTGTTTTAGTTAGCAATTCAGGGGAAAGAGCCGTATTCCAATTAGAATACGACTCTTTTTACATGAAAATCATACTTCTTGTTCCACAATGCTAGATGCCAAACCAATATAACTCGAAGGAGTTAATTCAAGTAGCGTTTTCTTATCTTTATCAGATAAAACATCTAAAGATTTAATAAACTCCTGAATTGCTTCTTTAGAGATATTTTTACCTCTTGTAAGCTCTTTTAACTGATTATACGCATCTGGTATACCATATTTGCGGAGCATTGTTTGAATAGGCTCTGCCAAAACTTCCCACTTACTCTCAAGGTCTGCTGAAATTTTTTCTACATTTACAGCTACCTTTTTAAGACCTTCTATTGTCTGCTGAATTGCTTGAATTGAATAGCCAAATGCAAGGCCAATATTTCTCTGCAAAGAAGAATCTGACAAATCTCTTTGCATACGAGAACGTGGTAATTCATCAGAAAGTACTGAACAAATAGCATTTCCCATTTTAACGTTTGCTTCGCTGTTTTCAAAACGAATAGGATTAACCTTATGAGGCATTGTACTGCTACCTACTTCATTTTGTACAGCAATTTGCTTAAAGTACTCCATGCTAATGTATAACCACATATCCAAATCCAAGTCTCGAAGGATATTATTGAAATGCCTAATAATATCCATAATATCGCAAACATAGTCGTGACTTTCTATTTGAGTTGTTACCGGGTTAAATTCCAACCCTAAATAATACTCAACAAAATGTTTTGACATTATTTGCCAATGTATTTCTGGAAATGCCACAGAAATTGCTGAATAGTTTCCTGTTGCTCCATTAAATTTTGCACAAGGTTTAATATTCCTCATCTTCTGCAAATATTTTTTGAAACGATACACATAAACTGCAAATTCCTTACCTACAGTAGTTGGCGTTGCTGGCTGACCATGAGTATGAGCAAGCATTGGTATTTCCATATTTGCAATAGCTAAATCAGAAATAACATCAATCAATTTTTTAGCTGTAGGAATCCATTCTTCACTTATTGCCTTTTTAATCATGTATGCATATGCTGTGTTATTAATATCTTCAGATGTACAACCAATATGCACAAAGCTAACAAGGCTATCCATTCCCATTTCCTTAAGCAGTTTTGCAACATATAATTCAACTGCTTTTACATCATGGTTTGTAATTGCCTCAATTTTTTTAACTTCGATAAAAGAGCTTTCAGAAAAATCTCTATAAATAGATAAAATTTTAATCATATTGCTCTCATCAAAGTTATGCAAAATGTCATTACCTTTTACATGTTCCAGTAAAAATTTAAGCCAATACACCTCTACCCTAATTCTGTTTTTTACTAAAGCATATTCAGAAAAGTAAGGTGATAATTGCCTTGCAATTCCTGCATAGCGACCATCTAATGGTCCTAACGCAAAATGTCTTGAAGAAATATCTTGGCTTTCCATAAAAATTCCCCTTTCTAAAAGTTATTTAACCATTGCCTTTCCTTGTTGCTAAAATGTTTAGAAACGTAATAGTTATGTGACACGCACATTATAGCACGTTTTACATAAGAAAGCAAATAATTTCTCAACCCTTTTTACAAAAAATAATTCCAGCTTAAACATTTACAGCATTTTGTAACAATAGCTCTTACAACTTTTTAAAAAAATGCTTAAAGAAAAACCACCATTCATACCATTTATATGGTTTTATGGTGGTTTTTATAATACTTTTTTATTTACATTAAGCTAATTCTACTGTTGCTCCTGCTTCTTCAAATTTAGCTTTTAATTCTTCTGCTTCTTCTTTAGAAGCTCCTTCTTTAACTGTTTTTGGTGCTCCGTCAACTAAATCTTTAGCTTCTTTTAATCCTAATCCTGTTGCATCTCTAACAACTTTAATTACTTGAATTTTGTTAGCTCCTGCTTCTTTTAATACAACATTAAATGATGATTTTTCTTCAGCTGCTGCAGCTCCTGCTGCTCCTCCAGCTGCTGGTGCAGCTGCTGCTACTGCAGATACTCCATATTTTTCTTCTATTCCTTTTACTAATTCTGCTAATTCTGCTACTGTTAAACTATCAATAGTTTCTAATAATTCTTCTATTTTTGCCATTTTAAATTCCTCCTTAAATTTTATTTATCGCGGCAATTGCGATTTACTTTTTAATTTTATTTATCACATTGATTGTGATTATATTTTTTTATTTATCACATTAATTTCGATTTATATTAACCTCATTAACTGTGATTTACACTTTTTTATTATACATAATTTACTATGCATTTTCTTTTTGTAATCTTACTTGATCTAAACCAACTGCAAGTTTTGAAATAGCTCCAAGTAAACCACCTGCAAGCATTCCAAGTAATTCTTGTCTTGATGGTAGTTTTGCTAAAGTAATTAATTCTTCTATTGACATTACTTTGCCTTCTACTATACCACCTTTAATTTTATAAAATTCATTATCTTTTGAATATTTATAAATTATTTTTAATGGTTGTAAATAATCTTCTTCAGATGTTATTACAGCTGTTGGTCCTTCTAGTGCTTCATCTAAACCATTTTCTCCATTTGCATTTAATGCTCTTTTTACAATATTGTTTTTTATAACTTTGTAGTCTGATTTTGTATCTCTTAAAGAATTTCTTAATTTTGTAACATCTTCTACAGTTATTCCTCTATAGTCTGCTATAAGTATTATTTTAGCTGTTTTAAATTTTTCAGCTAGATTTTTTACTTCTTCTTCTTTTTGTTTTAGTATGCTTTCACTTGCCATTTTTGTTTTCACCTCCCAAATATTTATCCTATTAAATTTAATTTTCCAAAATTAAAAACCAACCTCTATAGCCACAAGGCATAGAGATTGGTTTTACCCTCTCATCTTATGCCTCGGTAGGACTTATTTTTCTGCCTACTTTCTTTGGCTACTATAATTATTTTTGGTCAATATACATTCCAGGTCCCATTGTAGTAGATATTGATACACTCTTAATGTATTGTCCTTTAGATGCTGCAGGTTTTGCTTTTATAATAGCTCCCATAATTGCATCATAGTTTTCTAATAATTTATCTGCTCCAAATGAAACTTTTCCAAAACCTAAGTGAATAATATTTGTTTTGTCTAATCTGTATTCTACTTTTCCTGATTTAATTTCGTTTATTGCTTTTGTAAGATCCATTGTTACTGTTCCAGATTTAGGGTTTGGCATTAATCCTTTTGGTCCTAATACTTTACCTAATCTTCCTACAACACCCATCATATCTGGTGTTGCAACGATAACATCATAATCAAACCAGTTTTCTTTTTCAATTTTTGGTATTAATTCTTCTGCTCCAACGAAATCTGCTCCAGCTTTTTGAGCTTCTTCAGCTTTTGGTCCTTTTGCAAATACTAAAACTCTTTGAGTTTTACCTGTTCCATGTGGAAGTACTGTTGTACCTCTTACTTGTTGGTCTGCATGTTTAGAATCTACACCTAATTTTACATGTAACTCTACAGTTTCATCAAATTTTGCTTTTGGCATTTTTTCTATAATATTTAATGCCTCTTTGATATCATACACCTTATTTTTTTCTACAAGTTTTTCACTTGCTTTATATCTCTTTCCTGTACTCATTTTTCCTCCTTTGGTATTATCGAAGTTTTAATTTTGTTAGATTTTCTAACTTACTTCTCCCAATATTTTAATTATTCTGCCACTACAACACCCATAGATCTTGCAGTTCCGGCAACCATACTCATTGCTGCTTCTAATGATGCTGCATTTAAGTCTGGCATTTTTTGTTTTGCAATTTCTTCAACTTGAGCTTTAGTTATTGTTCCAACTTTATCTCTATTAGGTTTTCCTGAACCTTTTTGAATTTTAATTGCTTTTTTAATTAATACTGCTACTGGTGGTACTTTTGTTATGAATTCAAAAGATTTATCTTTATATACTGTTATTACAACTGGGATTATCATTCCAGGTTGATTTGCAGTTCTATCATTAAATTCTTTTACGAATTGCATAATGTTTACACCACTTGATCCTAATGCTGGTCCTACTGGTGGAGCTGGTGTAGCTTTTCCTGCTTCTATTTGTAATTTAATTACGTTAGTAATCTCCTTCTCTGCCATTTGTGTTAGCACCTCCTTTGGTTTTGATGTATATTACATCTAAATAATTATAGATTTATTAATATAGAAATAAAGATTTTTATTTCTATTTTAAACTTAAATTAATATAGATTTTGAAATCATATTTTTAAACTTTTTGCACTTGTGAGAAATCTACCTCAACTGGTGTTTCCCTACCAAACATTGATACAAGAACTTTTACTTTCTTTTTATCTTTGTTTATTTCTTGAACTGTACCCACAAAATTCTCGAATGAACCATCTATGATAGAAACAGAGTCCCCTACATCATAGTCTATTGTAACTGATGGAAGTTCAAATCCCATTTTTCTTATTTCTGCCTCAGTAAGTGGTATAGGGTCTGTTCCTGAACCAACAAAGCCAGTAACTCCTCTAGTATTCCTTACTATATACCATGTTGCCTCTGTTACAATCATTTTTACTAAAACATAACCAGGGAAAACCTTTTTTAAGTTAGTTTTTTTCTTTCCATCTTTTATTTCTATTTGTTCTTCCATTGGAACAACTATTTCAAAAAAGAAATCTTCTAACTCCCTATTTTTTACAGTTTTTTCTAGGTCTGTTTTAACTTTATTTTCATAACCTGAATATGTGTGCACAACATACCATCTTGGCTTTAAATCTGCATTTTCTTGTGACATTGATTTTCGGCCTCCTTTATATATTCATATAACTCGCATTGCACTATTTTACTCAGCTGGTGTAGTATTTTCTTGTGTAGCTGTATCTTCAGTAGTAGTATTTTCTACAACTGTACCCTCATCAGTAGTGTTTTGCTCTGTTGCTTCTGTATTAGTTGCTTCTACATTTGCATCTTCAGAACCTTCTGTATTTTCTACAGCGTTTCCGTCTTCTACTACATTTTCAGATTTATTTGATTCTATTGCTGATTTTAAAGCATCTACTCCATATGTATTTGCTGTTTCAAATACAAAATCTAAAGCAAACACTATAACTGCTGTTATTAGCACAATAGTTATTACTGCAATTGTATTATTTACAAGTTGCTTTGGTGTTGGCCAAATGACTTTTTTAAGTTCCGCTTTTAGGTCTTTAAAAAAGTGTTTCTTTTCTTTCTTTGTTTTATTTGCTTCTTTAATTTTATTGTTTTCTTTAGCCATCTTTATTCCTCCTTAAAAAGGCTATTTTGTTTCTTTATGAGTTGTACGTTTTTTGCAATATTTACAATATTTTACTACCTCTAATCTGTCAGTATTATTTTTTTTGTTTTTTTCTGTCATATAATTTCTTCTCTTGCATTCTGTGCATTCTAATGTAATTGGTTCTCTAGCTCCTTTTGCAGCCATTTCAAAACACCTCCACCGTCTATTTCTTTTACATATTTTATATTTTAAAAAGCATATGCATTCAACATATGCTTTAATATTCTACCACGTATTTATGTAAAAGTCAACAAAATTTATCAATAATTTTACTATTTTGTTATATGCTATAGCTTTCCACTTCTTCTTTTACTTTAGCTATAAAGTCATCTATATTCATCTGTCCAATATCTCCTTCTTTTCTATCTCTTACGCTTGCTACATTTGCCTCTACTTCTTTATCTCCAACAACAAGCATATATGGAACTCTTTCCATTTGAGCTTCACGGATTTTATAACCTATTTTTTCTTGTCTTTCATCTATTTCTACACGAATTCCATTTTCACTTAACTTTTCTTGTAATTTTTTTGCATAGTCTAATTGTCTATCTGCAATTGGAATTATTTTTACTTGTACAGGAGAAAGCCATAACGGAAATGCCCCTGCATAGTGCTCTATTAATATTCCTATAAATCTTTCTATACTTCCAAATATAACTCTGTGAAGCATTACTGGTCTATGTTTTTCTCCATCTTCCCCTATATATGTTAAATCAAATCTTTCTGGCATTTGGAAATCTAGTTGTATTGTTCCACATTGCCAATCACGTCCTAAACAATCTTTGATGTGGAAGTCTATTTTTGGTCCATAGAATGCTCCATCTCCTTCATTTAGTTCATAAGGTATATTTTCATGTTCCAAAGCTTTTTTCAAAGCATTCTCTGCCATCTCCCAATCTTCGTCTGATCCCATAGAATCTTCTGGTCTTGTTGATAGTTCTACAGTATATTTAAATCCAAACATGCTATATACTTTATTTATTAAATGCATTAAATTTATAATTTCGCTTTCTATTTGCTCTGGTAAGCAGAATATATGTGCATCATCTTGTGTAAAACAACGTACTCTGAATAAGCCGTTTAATTGACCTGACTTTTCATGTCTATGAACTAAACCTAATTCTCCTGCTCTTATTGGAAGGTCTTTATATGAATGCATTTTGCTCTTATATACTAACATTCCCCCTGGGCAGTTCATTGGTTTAATTCCATAATCTACTCCATCTATCTTTGTTGTATACATATTTTCTTTATAATGATCCCAATGTCCTGAACGATGCCATAATTCTTCATTTAATATTACTGGTGTTTTTATTTCTTCATATCCATT
>CANQRI010000062.1 GCA_947626235.1 uncultured Clostridia bacterium
ACAAGAAAAAGAAGAACTACAAAAACAGCGTAATTCAGACTACACAAATCCAAATCAGTATACTTTCTTAAGAAAAAAGACAATAAAAGAGTTAATAGCTCCATCAGGAATAGATGCAAGTAATATAGATCATTTAGAGATAATATCAAGTGTAAAAAGGTATGCAAGAAGCTTTTTCGTATCTGCGCTTCCAAGAATGTGTACATTTCCTGAATTATTTAGAGATATGTACATGTTTGGAGATATTAATACATCAATATACATAAGTCCAATACCAGAATCTAGATCACAAAATGAATTAAATAGAACAATAAATGAAATAGAAACAGAAAGAATTGTGGCAGCAGATAGAGGAAATATTAACAGAGAAAGCGACTTATCACAAAAAAGACTTGAAGCAGAGCAATTAAGAGATGAAATTACATCAGGCTTTAATAAATTATACGAAGCTTCAATAGTTTCAACATTATTTGCATATAGTTTAGAGGATTTAGATAGATTTACAAAATTATTAGCAACAGAAATGTCAAAATCTCTAGTAGGAATAAAAAGTGCATGGGCTATGCAAGAAGATGCATTTAAATCTAACTTACCATTGATGGACGATAGAGTAAAAAAATTGCATACATTTGACCGTAGGTCTATGGGAACAGTTTTCCCATTTACAACTTCAGAAGTTGGACATCCATCAGGAATACCACTTGGATTTAATAAGCAAACTGGAGTACCAATTTTATTTGATAACTTCCATAGTTCACTTACAAACTATAATATGGTTATATTTGCTAAATCTGGTGCAGGTAAATCTGTTACAATGAAAACTTTAATTTCAAGGTCAGCAGTACTTATGGGAATACAGAGTTTAGCGCTAGATGCAGAAGGTGAGTATAGCATAGTTGCAGAAAGTTTAGGAGGAATAAATGTAGTACTTAGTCCAAATTCAAAAACAATAATAAATTTATTTGATATAGAATCTGAAATAGTAAAAGATGAAATAACAGGTAAAGATAGAGTTGTTCTAAATGTAGAAAATAAAGTTGAGGACGTAACACAAGCTCTACTTACAATGGCAAGAGGTAGTACAAGAAGTACAGAAGTAAACGAACTTACAAAGCAAATAATTGCAGAATCAGTTGCAGAAGAATATGCAGCAGCTAAAATAACTAGTGACCCAATGAGTTTATATGAAAGAAGGCAAGATGCAACAACAGGGGAAATGCTAGGAAGAGAAAAGAAAAAAATGCCTACAATAGGTTCTTGGTACAAAAGAATTCAAAAAAAGGCACAAGAAAATACAAATGTGGATTATCAATTTCACTACAGTTATTTGTTAAAAGTTATGAAACAATACATAAGAGAATATGACGGTCAAATGGCATATTTTGATGGACAATCAACATTTGATTTATTAGATGGAACATTGTTTATAAATTTAGACATATCTCAATTAGAGGAAAGGTTTGCAAGACCTTTAGCACAACAAATTTTACTTTCGTGGATATGGGAAAAATATGTTAAGAAAAATAGCGAAGATAGGAAAAAGGCATCAAAGAAAAGGGTTTTAGTTGACGAGGCATGGATGTTACTTCCATACCCAGAGGCTGTAGATTTCTTAAATACAATGGCAAGACGTGCTAGAAAAAGAAATGTATCACTTGCTATTATATCTCAAAGATTTCAAGATTTTTATGAAAAACCAGAGGCTCAAGCAGTTTTAACATCTTCAGATACAAAACTATTTTTAGCACAAGATAAATCAGAAATTAATTATTTAAAAGAGGTGTTTAAATTAAGTGAAGGAGAGGCAGGATTTTTAGTAACTTGCTTTAAAGGTGAAGGATTACTTAAGGTAGGAGCTGATACTGCTATTTTACAAATTCAACCAACTAGCAAAGAATTTGAATTCGTAGAAACTAACTTAAATAAACTAGTACAAAAGCAAAGAAGTATAGAACAATAAAAAGGGGGTAATGTTAAGTGAAGTTCTTTTCGAAAAAGAAAAATATACAAAAGATAATAATAGCACTTGTAGTTTTAATATTATTCAATTTTATTGTACCACCTTATAGCAATGCAGGGGTAGGAGCAGATATAGGTGGAGTTCTTTCATCACCAATAGTAGCATTACTTGCAGTTATGTGTGACTCTTTAAACTGTATAATGGCAAATTTTATGGTAGGTGGGTTAAATTGGTTTGAAGTGTATCCAAAAGCAGATGGAGATGCAGCAACTCAAATTACAACGGAAAATCCGTATGATCCAGATTTACCTACAGTAGTAATTTTAGAAAGTGATTTACTTGGAGATTATGGAATTCCAAATTTAACATATACTCCTGGACGAATATTTTCAGGAGATGTTAAAGCATTAGATGTAAACTTTTTTACAACAGAAGATTTAGATCCAACAGGTGAAGATTCAAAATCAATAGTAGCACATTTAAGAGGAATAGTTTCTAGTTGGTATATAGCATTAAGAAATATAGCAATAGTAGGTTTAATGTCTGTTTTACTATATTTAGGTATTAGATTAATAGTAACATCTAGTAATGCTGAAAAGGCAAAATATAAGCAAAGTATATTAGATTGGTTAGTTGCAATGTGTTTGGTATTTTTCTTACATTATATTATGTCGTTTACAATGCTTATGGTAGACTCAATTTCAGATATGATAGGTAGCCATAATGCAAATGGAAATGAAGTAAATGTAGCAGTATTTAAAGATGATTATGATAATGTAGGTACTGCTATGAGTGATATTGATAGTGCAAAATATAAATTTTCAACTTCATTAATGGGAGCAGCAAGAATTCAAGTAGAATATGTAGATGGTGGAATGAAATGGTCATATTTAATTATGTATATGGCATTAACACTGTATACATTAATGTTCACGATAACTTATATAAAAAGGGTTATAAATATGGTATTTTTAACGGTAATGGCACCACTGGTGGCACTTACTTATCCTATCGATAAAGCAGGAGATTCGAAAGCACAAGCATTTAGTTTTTGGTTAAAAGAGTATATATATAATGCGTTAATGCAACCATTACATTTATTGTTATATACAGTACTTGTAAGTTCAGCATTATCACTTGCAGCTTCAAATATGTTGTATGCAATAGTAGCACTAGCATTTATTTTACCAGCCGAAAAAATATTAAAGCAAATGTTTAACTTCAGAAATTCAGTAACAGGTGGAAGTCTTGGAGGATTTGCAGGTGGAATGATTGCTAAGACATTATTAGATACGGCAGCGAAAGGTGGAAAACCAAAAGGACAAAGTGCAGGTAGAAATGATAAAGTTAGAACAGCTAATACACCAATTCCAAAAGATTCAAATGCACCATCAGGAGTTACATCATTATTTGGAGACAATTCAGCAATGGGAGAACCTGTATTATCAAGTAGAAGCCAAAGTGCTTTGCCAGTACAAGGTGCAAATAATGGAAGAAATCCTATACAAAGAAGAATTACACAAGGAGGAGGTACACAAGGAGCTTTACCTCAGGGAGGAAGTCCTCAGGGAGGCAGTCCTCAAAGAGGCGGTTCTCAAGGAGAATTTGCACAGAATGGTGCTGAATTAGGAGGAAACTTACCAGAAAATAATCCTGCAATGGTAAATGCTAATAATCAAGGAATAGATCCAGCAACGTTGTCATATTTAGCAGCTGGGTATGGAATGAATTCTGAAGGAAACTATTATAATCCTCATACACGTAAGTATGATGAAAATTATGATCCACATAATGATGAAGTATATAATAGCCAAATAAGAATGGCACAACAAAATGCAGGAACAGAAAGTGCACAAGCAGAAAACACAGAAACGGAGCAACCAGAAGCTCCTCAAGAACAAGCAATTCCTCAACCATCAGAGGCTCCAATACCAGTACAAACTCCACCTGCGTTAAGGACAATAAGAAAACCAACATTCAAAGAACGTATGCAAGGCGGACTAGGTAATGTGGGTAATCTTATAGGAGAAAGATATACAAGTGCTGGAGGCAAAAAAGGTGTTATGAAGGCTCTAGCAAGAGGAACTTTAAGAGCAGGAGCAATGGTAGGAGGTACTGCAATAGGTTTAGCTGCTGGTATAGTATCAGATGATTTAAATAATATAGGAAAATTTGCACTAGGAGGTGCAGTTGCAGGTAGTGCTATTGGTAACAATTTAGCTAATAGAGTAGAAGGCGTATCATCTAGTAGAACAGTAAGTGCATTTAGAGAAGGCTTCTATACTCCTGAAGAATTAGCACAGCAAAGACTTGATAAAAATCAACAAGAATTTAAAAATAGTTATGCTAATAGACAATACTTTAAAGACAACTTTAGAGATAAAACAGACGCACAAATTGATGACATTATGGAAAGAGCATCTAAATACAATAGATATGGAATTAAAGATTTAGATAGAATAAAGGATGCTATTAAATTAGAAGACCAAATGATAAAAAATTCCGGAGGAGAAAATAGAGTAACAACAGAGCAAAGAGAAGCAATACAAAATAAAGCATATACAATGGCTAAGATTAGAGCAGATATAGGTGCTGGAGGTTTTGCTGATGATAAAGCAGTAGAATCTCGTCAAAAAGCATTATCAAAACAATTACAAGCTTCAGGAATGGATAAGGCAAAAGCACAAAACGAAGCAGAAAGAGTTATGAACTTTATGAGACAAACTATAGGAAAATAATTTATAACCAAAAGGAGAAATCCTTTTGGTTTTATATAAAAAGGTAGCAAATTACCTTTTTATATAAGACCAAAAAAGGAAGGTAAAATATGTTTAATAAATTTATTAGATATTTTAATCAAAATAGAATAAAAGTTATAGGAATCATTTTAGCAGTAATATTTGCACTTATTGTTATTCAAACACTAAATGAGCAAATAAAAAATGAAAACGATAATAGGCTTAATGAAATTGCAAATGAAATTCTTGATAGAGCTACAGAAAGTTCTGTTATAGGCGAAGGCGAAACTTCTATAAGTACCGCAAGGGAAGATAAAAATATAATAAATAGTTTTATAAAATATTGTAATGAAAAAAACATAGAGCAAGCATATGAATTATTGTCAAACGATTGTAAAGAAATACTTTTCCCAACGCAAGAAGATTTTATAAATAATTACTATAATATAGTTTTTAATGAATATAAAGAATATGAAATGGAAAACTGGATTACAGAAGGCAAAGATAGAACATATAAAATTAGATATACAAACGATGTTTTAGCAAATGGGGGGTATCTAACAGGAAGCACAATAGAAGACTATTACACATTAATAGAACAAAATGGAGAATATAAATTAAATATAAATAAATTTGTTAGTAAAGAAGAAATTAATATAACTAAAACAAACCAAAATCTTTCAATTACAGTAGTTTCAAGAGAAAATTATATAGATTACCAAATATATGAAATTAACTTTAATAATACAAATATAGATAGTATAAAAACATATGATATAAACAAAAATTCTACATGGAATATAACAGATTCAAAAGGATTAAATTATTCAGCTTTTGTGGAAGAAATAATAGACAGTAATTTAATAGTAGAAAGTAGAAAGCAGAAAAAATTAAAAATAAAATATGCAAAAATATATAATCCAAATAGAAAAATAGAAAGTATAAATTTTAATAATATGTATTGCTCAAATAAAGTGCAAGAGTTATTTAATATAAATATAGAAATTGATTAAAAAGTAGTAATAAATTGTTATAAGAGAGGTGATACTTTATGGACGATGAACAATTAAACCAAGAAGAAGAACAAAATTCATCAGAAGAAAAAGCTACTAGTGGTGCACAACAAGTAGGAAGACAAGTAGCAGATAAGGCAGCAGATATGGCTAAAGAAACAGTAAAAAAAGGAGCAAAACAAGCTGCAAAAGCTGTAGGACAAGCAATAGCACATGCAGTAACATCAGTGGTAGCTGCATTAGGCCCATGGTTAATACCGATAATTCTTGTAGTAGTAATACTATTTTTTGCTATTGCTTATTGGGGGGTTATAGCTGAAATACCAGGAAAAATAAAGGACGCATTCACTGGATTTATAGATAATATTGTAGGCATTTTTACATTTGATGATAGCACAAGTGCATATAATATATCTAATGATCAATTAGATAAAATTATACAGGATTTAGAAGATTCGGGTGTAAATATAGAAGAGTATGATTTAACAAAAAAAGATTTACAAACGTTTTTAGAGGCAGAATTAATAACTCAAACTGTAGATGGTATATCAGTTGGTGATAAAAAGGGAGCAATCCAAATTTATATGACAGATCCTACAAATGAAACTGAAACTTTAGGTAGTAGAAAATTGAACTATATGCCATATTCACAATTTAATGAAGCAGTATCAAGTGCTAATAGTAGTGGAAATGCAAGCTCTTCATTATTGAATAGTTATACAGTAGATACAGCAAACAATATATTAGTAGTAGCTAGAAATGAAAACTGGACAAAAGTAGATGGAAGCGAAACAAATCATGATATTTTATACATAACAAAGTCATTCGGATATAAAACTGTAACAGCGCAATATCAAATGCCATTTATGTTTTTTATAGATTTATGTATGATTTCTAATAACAAAGAATATGTATTAGCCGTAGCAGATCAAGTAAAAAATACTCAAATTATAATTACAGTACAAAATACTAGAACAGAAACATATGAAAAAACTACAGAAACGACTACAGAAACGGTTGAGTCAACAGAAACGAATACAGTAACAACTACAGAAAAAACAATAACAATAGAAAATATGAGTATATCAGATAGTTTAACTCCAGTTGTAACTAAAGCGGATACTTTATTGTTTACAAAAGAAATGGTATATACAAATAAAACAGAAAGAACAGGAACAGATTCTTCTTGGACATTAACTAATAAATATTCACCAGGAATAGATAAAGAAACAAATATAAAAGTAGAAGAGTTTGGAAATACAGCTAAATCAACATCTTATTCAAATGGAGAGGCATATAATAGCTTAATAACAGGTGGAGATATGCTATTTGAAATTTTAAGTCAAGATGTGAATAATGAAACTATTGAGCAAACATTAAAATATATTTTATATAAATTAAGCGGCGTTAATTATGGGGTTACAGGTATAGATGAAAGTTGGTATAAATTAGGTACATTAAATTCTGCTTCTATAGGTGGAACAGGAATTGTAGGAGGAACTACACAGGATAAAGTATGGTATAGCCTAATAAATCTTGGATTCACAGAATATCAAGTAGCAGGTGTAATGGGAAATATAACAAGAGAGTGTGATTGGGAAGTAGACCAAATAGAACATGGAACAGGAGAAGGTATTGGTTTATGTCAATGGTCATTTGACAGAAAAAAGAACTTGAAAGCATATGCTGAATCTAAAGGATCAACATGGCAAAATGAAGATATACAAATTGAATTTTTAATAGGAGAGCTTACTAGAGGTGGAGGAGCAGATGGATATGCATATTACAATTTTATGGATAGAGCGAAACCACAAAACGGCAGAATATGGAAGGTAAAAGATTTTGAAACAGCTCAAGATATTGAAACAGCAGTAGAAGCATTTATGTGGACTTTTGAAAGGCCAAATGAGGCCGATGGAATAGCTAGCTTACAAAAAGGTATTAATGCAGCTAAACAGTTTTATGAATATTATCATGGAAGGGAAATGATATCACCTTCAGTTAGTGCAGATGTTTCACAAATATTAAATTATAGCGCAACCGAAGGATGGTTATTAGTAACAGGAAATAGATTTTCATCAAAGCCATCATTGAGCCAATATACAGAAAGTATGGCAAATAGTTTAATGACTACTATAGAAGTAAAGGTAAGAGTTTGGAAAAATGCAGGAAGTAAAGATTCCACAGATTTAGAAAAAGTAGATTCTACAAAAAAATTAACTGTAAATAAATATTTAGCAGAATTTTGGACATCATTTTTTAATGATATATATAACCAATGTCCTGATTTTGTAGTTGATAAATCAAATACTTGTGTTTATGTTTATAAATATAGTGGATCAAGGTTATCAGCACATGCATTTGGAACAGCATTAGATTTAAACTGGGATACAACAGGTAATGGATATAAACCATGGGGAGTAAGAGGTCCATATACAGAAGATGAATGGAGAGCATTACCAGAAACAAGAACAAAATATGAAACAATATACATAAATGGACCAATACACAAGCTTGCTCAACAGTACACATTAGAGTGGGGAGGTTCATGGAACACATATGACGGAATGCATTTAAGTTATGTTGGCGATATGTCAGATAGATGTAGAAAATAAATAGAAAGGTTTTAATATGAAAAAGTTAAAAATATTCATTGTTATATTAATAATTTTGATAATTATAGTAACTATAGCCCTAATATTTGTATTAAGAAACAGAGATTCAATAGATCAAACAAATATAGCTACAGATTTTGAGGAAGGGGCAGAATTTGAATTAGAGGGTGTGGAGCCTGTTGCAGATAGGGTTTTATGGGAAACGGTATCAGGCTGTTTAAATAATTATTTAAATATAATAAATGTTAATAATCTTATGTATGAAGAAGAGTACTCATTAAATGAGGTAGTATATGAATTATTAAGTAAAGAATATATCAAACGAAATAACATTACT
>CANQRI010000063.1 GCA_947626235.1 uncultured Clostridia bacterium
TACAAACGTAAGTATATCAGTTGCAGGAATGTTTGCATTATTATTATCAGTAATTTTAAATTATATAATAACTATAATCATCTTAACTCATTTAAAGAATGAAGATGGTGGAAAATTAGCATTTGGAAAAGCAGTAGATAAGATAATAATGATTATAATACCAGCATATATAATTGCAATAGTATTCACATTTGCAAATAGCTTTGGAATGGTTATGTTCTGGGGATTAACAGTTAGCGTATTATATAATTATATAGTTACAAGAACTTTATTAGTAGAAAAAAAGTAATTATTAAAAACTGAAAATAAATAAGAAAGAGGGTACAAAGATAAATGAAAAAAACAATTTATGCAATTCTTGCATGTATTATAGTAGCAGGTATAGCAATTACAGTTTTTATGGGATTGAACTTTAGCTTAAAGTACAGAGCAAATAAGGAACTAGATATAAATATTGGTCAGGAGTTCAATAATGAAGACATAAAGCAAATAACAAGAGAAGCATTAGGAAATAATAATGCTGAAGTAGTAGTTCAAAAAGTTGAGATTTATGAAGATATGGCTTCCATAATTGTTGAAAATATTACAGATGAACAAATAGATGCATTAAATACAAAAATAAATGAAAAATATGGAAGAGAAAATAAAGTAGAGGATATTAATATAATAAATAATTCAAAATTAAGAGGAAGAGATTTAGTATATCCTTATGTATGGCCAGTTATAATATCTATGGCGTTTGTACTTGTATATGCTTGTGTAATGTATAGAAAATTAGGAGTTTTAACTGTAATTAGAAAGGTTCTTGGAACTACTATTTGTGCACAATTAGTATATTTGGGAATAATAGCTATTACAAGAATTCCAGTAACAGTAATAACAGTTCCATTAGCATTAGTTATATATATTGTTACAGTAACATTGGCTGTTTCAAGGTTAGATAATATTAATGACAAAAAAGAAGAAAATAAAAAACCAAAAAACAAGAAAAAATAAAAGTAAAAAGAAGGCTCATATTATTTGATGCCTTCTTTTATTTTTTTTATATGTCATAATTGTTTTTAACTTAATTTTATATTTAACGTTCTATTTCATCAATTTCTTCTTGTAGTTTTTGAATCATTGCCTTTTTAGAATTAATAATGTTTTGTCTTTTTTGTTCCTGGTGTAATTTATATTCTGCTCTTTTTTCAGACATTTCTTTAGAAAAATGAACTTTAGCTCCTACATCAGTATCAAAATATTTTGTATATGAATTATTTTTGAATCTTATTCCACCTACATATTCTCCACAAGGTATTTCAGGCTGTTCTTCTAAACCAGAAGCAAGATATCTTTCAACTCTTTTTTGATTAAGCAAATCAATCATTACTGCTCTGCAATAATTTTCATCTGTGAATAATAAGTTTATATCTAATTCTGCTAAAACATGTTTATAATCTCTTCTGCTATCAATCTGACCTATATATTCAGCATCAGAATGATTATACCAAGATACCAAACAATCATAAACTAATTTGTTGCTAATAACTTTTGAATTACCAATAACTAATCTTGTAGAGTCATAAAATTGTTTAAAATCTGCATTATGATCTAAAAAGTCAATCCTATAGTTTCCATTATTTTCTCTTAAATATGATATCTCCTGTGGCATTGAAGTTTTATTTATAGCATTATTATTTTTTATAATATTATTTTCTTTTTTATTTTTAAATATATCAAAAAAACTCATACAACCATCTCCTGAACATAATTATATCATATTTAACATAAAATAGCAAATTCAAACAATAATATTTTTTGTGTGAAATATCAAAAATTCTAATTTGTAATATAATATATTAAAGATTGGTTAAAATATTAATAACAAGGAGTAATGATACAAATGAAAATAAAGATATATGAGACTTTAAAAAGTATATTTAAGCAAAATAGGAATGTAGTAGAAGATAATAATATAGATTACAGAAGTGCAAAGATGATTTTGAAAAATGATAAGAATGCAAAATTAGTTGATGTAAGAAGTCCTCAAGAATATAAAGAGGGACATTTACCATCTAGTATTAATTTACCACTTTATAAAATAGAGGAGCAAAGTAGAGATGTTTTACCTGATTTAAATTCAGCTATTATAGTTTATTGTCAATCTGGAAGTAGAAGTAATAAAGCAATAGAATTATTAAAAGAAGAAGGGTATAAAAAGTTATATAATATAGAAGGTGGATTAGATAATATTTAAAAAATCTATATAAAAAAAGATTATCAGTATAAATGATAATCTTTTTTATGTATTATTTATATTATTTTAATAATTTACCACATGTTTGACATCTGTTATAATTTGCAGCACAGTATTTACACAATACACCTCCGAATAGTTGTATTTTATTACATATTGCACAATAGCCCGTAGGAGCAATAGTACATAAAATATCGTTGTCAATATGACCACCTTTACAATAATCAGTTCCTAACTCAATGATACGTTGATTTCTACTATCAATAGTATCTTTGTATTGAATAAGCATTACAATTAAAGTAATCGCAACAATGGATATAAGTGCATAGATTATTAAAATAGCAATGGTAGTTTTTTTCATATTTATTCATCTCGCTTTTTATGACTTTTATTATAACATAAAATTTATATTTTGGTAAATAGTATGCTAGATAATATAGGAATATAAAATTTACAGAAATAAATGATAACTAAAGATTCTTCAAAATTGTTTGACAAAAAATAAAAATGATGTTATACTAATAATAGCTTAAGTGAAAGGTATCCGTTCATTAAGCGACACTAGATATGTGGTAGTGACACATATCTTTTTTTTTGGCTTAAAATTAAACAGAGCAGGTAGTGACTGCTCTGAACTGAAAATCAGTTTTTACCAGTGCTGTTTCTATATGTATTCAATTCTTCTTCTAATTTTTCAATTTTCTGAAGTAGAATCCATATAAGTAGGTATCCATTCATACTGCACAACACCTCCTTTCACAAAGGTATCCTTTGAAAAGGATAGAACTATAATACAACATTTACCTACTAATTACAAGCAAACAAGTTAATAATTTACTTATTTTTCCAAATTTATATTGTTAAGCAATACCTCTATGAGTGTAAATACATACAGAAAATAAACTAAAAAAATACCATCCTTTTTAAGAATGATATTTGTTGTTCTATAAAGCTTGAACAAATACATAGTTGGTGCTGATGGTGGGACTCGAACCCACATGGTTTCCCGCACGATTTTGAGTCGTGTGCGTCTGCCAGTTCCGCCACACCAGCAAATATAAAATTCATGTTACCTCTATATAATAGCAAAAAAACAAAAAAATAGCAAGACTTTATTTATTATTTTCAATACTTGAAAAATGAGAATTTTTTGATATAATATGTGCATAATATGGTTATGTGGGAGAAAACAATGGAAAATGAAGAAATAAAAGAAAAATTATTTAGTTTAGCTGATATAAAATTTAAAGAATTTAATAAAAAATTATCTCCTAAAATAAATAATATGATAGGTATAAAAATTCCAACACTAAAAAAATATGCTAAAGAAATTATAAAACAAGATTATAAAAAATATTTAGATAATGCTGTAGATGATTATTATGAAGAAACTATGTTACAGGGGATAGTTATAGGTAATGCAAAGATGGATTTAAGAGAAACACAATATTATCTAGAAAAATTTATTCCCAAAATTAATGATTGGGCAGTATGTGATGTAACAGTAGCAGGTTTGAAAATTACTAACAAATATAAAGAGGAGATTTGGAACTTTATACAACCATATATAAAGTCAGACAAGGAGTTTGAAATAAGGTTTGCCGTTGTAATGATTTTAAACTATTATATAGACGAAAAATATATAAAACAAGTATTAGAAATATTAAATAACATAAAGCATGAAGGCTATTATGTTAAAATGGCTGTAGCATGGGCAATAGCCGAAGCTTTTATAAAGTATCCAAAAGAAACATGGAAATTAATAAAAAATAATAATCTGGATAAATTTACATATAATAAAGCATTACAAAAAATAATAGAATCATATAGAGTAGATAATGAAACTAAAAGTAAAATTAGAGCAATGAAAAGAAAGTAAAAGTATGTATTTATAAAAAGGTGGAAATAATATGTATGATGTAATAATAGTAGGGGCTGGACCTGCAGGAATATCAACAAGCTTATATACTAAAAGAGCGAATTTAAATACACTAGTAATTTATAAATCTATAGGAAATTTAGAAAAGGTAGAAAAAATAGAAAATTATTATGGATTTAAAGAGCCTATATCAGGAAAAGAATTATATAAAACAGGTGTTGAACAAGCTAAAAGAATAGGCGTAAATTTTGTATATGATGAAGTTGTAGAAATTCAGAAAGAAAAGTATTTCACCGTAAAAACTATAAATGGAAACTATGAAGCGCAAGCAGTGGTACTTGCAACTGGTAGTTCAAGAAAAGCACCTAACATTAAAGGGATAAAAGAGTTTGAAGGAAAAGGTGTAAGTTATTGTGCTACATGTGATGCATTTTTTTTTAGAAAAAAAGATGTAGCTGTACTTGGCAGTGGTCAATATGCACTTCACGAAGCAGAAGAATTGCTACCAATAGTTAATTCAGTAACAATTTTAACAAATGGTGAAGAAATAGTAGAAAATAGAGATTTTAACCTTGATATAGAAGTAGAATTTAAAAAATTAAAAGAAATAAAAGGAACAACTAAAGTTAATGAAGTTCAATTTGATGATGATTCAAAAAAATTAGTAGATGGAGTATTTGTAGCATTAGGAGTTGCATCTAGCAGTGATTTGGCAAGAAAAATAGGTGCAACAATAGATGAAAAAAATAATATAGTTGTAAATAACAATATGGAAACAACTGTGCCTATGCTATATGCGTGCGGAGATTGCACAGGGGGAACACTTCAAATTGCAAAAGCTGTATATGAAGGAATGACAGCAGGTTTGCATATAATAAAAATGTTAAGAAAAGATATTAATTAGAAAATTGTAAAGGAGGAATTGAAAATGGCAGTTATAGAAGTTACAGAAGCAAATTTTGAAGAGGAGGTTTTAAAATCAAACACACCAGTACTTGTTGATTTTTGGGCTAGTTGGTGTGGACCTTGTAGAATGATGGCTCCAGTAATAGAAGAAATCTCAAACGATTTAGAAAATAAAGCAAAAGTTTGCAAAGTTAATGTTGATGAAAATTCAGAATTAGCAAGTAAATATGAAATTATGAGCATACCTACTTTTTTAATTTTTGAAAATGGAAAAGTAAAAGATATGACAGTAGGTGTTCAAAGTAAAGAAAGTATAATAGATAAAATATAAATGCTTAATAACACAAAGTTAAGCAGTATCATGAAGAAAAATTCAATGATACTGCTTTTATTTTTTTCAATTTATTATATTTAATTTCATCTTTAGCATAGATACTTCAATGTTATATTTTGTAAAATTATAAGATTTCTGAAATTTTACTTATATTACCTTTTAGTGGAATGACTTCCCAAGCAACCAATTCCTCTTCATATGGCTCATAAATATCATTTAATAAAAATATTTTTCTTCCTTTGTAAAAGCCAAATGCTAACTCTGCAAATCCATTTGCACCAATGTAATTGCTTTGATCTTTATTGGTTTCGTTTACAATTAATAGAGCATCCACATCATCTTTATTTATTTCATCGAAATGTAATAAAGAGGCATCTTTCTTTGCCATTTCAACAATAAATTCTCTAGGGACAACAACATTGTATCCCATTTCTTTTAATTCCTTATCTAATTCTAGAAACTTAGGTATAAATTTTTTAGAACCACATAATACAATTTTTTTCATATTAATGTTCTCCTTTATATATAATAGCTGTATTATATATGATAATAATTATATTTTCAACAATTATTTATTATTTATCATTCAAATTTTGTATGCTCGTCATGTGTTAATTTTTTAACACATGTAAAATTTTTAGCGTATACTATTGAAAAATATAAATAAAAATGTTAATATAATAGAGCATAGATAAAACAAAAACAAGGACAACGCAAATAAAAAAAGCCTTAAGAGAGTTAGAGGTTGGTGAAATTCTAACAGGAACTAGTTTATTTGATATCACCTTTGTTGTTTTTAGACTGAAATTTAATTTTTATCAAATAATATAAATTGTTTTATATTTGGCTATAATATGTTATAATATAAAAGTATAATATTAAAAAAGTAAGTCTAAACGTAATTCTGCGTTAAAGAAAAATGAGAGGAAAGCAATTTTTGTAATGATAAAAGCCAAGAATAATGGTAGTATAGTAATAATAATAGAAAAATATTGCTTTCAAATTAGGTGGTACCACGGAGACTCACTCTATTTCGTCCTAAATAATGGATGAAATAGAGTTTTTTGATATATACTACTAAATAATTGAAAAAGTGGGAATTATAATAAGGGAGGTGCGAAAGATGGAAGAAGTAAAAAGAAGAAGAGTGTATAGGCACTTTAAAGGGAATTATTACTTTGTAGAAAACATAGGGTATGATTCAGAAACTAAAGAAAGGTTAGTAATATATAAAACCTTGTATGAAAGAGAAGACGGAAAATCAATTTGGGTAAGACCAGAGAAGATGTTTCTAGAAGAAATACCAGACAGACCAGATAATATAACAGGTCAAAAGCATCGTTTTGAGTTAGTTAAAGAATTAGAAGTAAATTATTTAAAAGAAGATTAACAGTGAAAGGCTGTCCCAAATTGTCCCAAATGGCACAATTGGGGACAGTCCCCAACTGGGAAGGAGGAAAATATAATGTACAAAAAAGTTGAACTTAAAGAAGATGGCTTTGTAGGCATGGAGAAAGAGGTTAGAGATTTATGGGCTAAAAAAGATATAATCCATAAAAACTTTGACTTAAATGAAGGAAAAAAATATTTTTCTTTTTATGATGGACCACCTACAGCAAACGGTAAACCACATGTTGGTCATATTTTAACAAGGGTTATGAAAGATATTATACCAAGGTATAAGGTAATGAAAGGGTATAATGTTACAAGGAAGGCTGGATGGGATACTCATGGACTTCCAGTTGAACTTGAAGTTGAAAAGAAATTAGGAATTTCTGGAAAGCAACAAATTGAAGATTATGGAGTTGTAAAATTCATAGATGAATGTAAAGATAGTGTATTTAAATATGTTTCTATGTGGGAAGAGATGACTGATCAAATTGGTTTTTGGGTTGACATGAAAAATCCATATGTTACATATCATGATGATTATATTGAGTCTGAATGGTGGGCTTTAAAGCAAATGTGGGATAAAGGTCTTTTATACCAAGGTTATAAGGTTATGCCTTATTGCCCAAGATGTGGAACAGCACTTTCTTCTCATGAAGTTGCACAAGGTTACAAAGATGTTCAAGATTTAACTTGTACTTGTAAGTTTAAAGCAGTAGGAGAAGATAATGTTTACTTTTTAGCATGGACAACAACTCCATGGACATTACCTTCAAATTTAGCACTTTGTATAAATAAAGCATATACATATGCCTATGTAAAGGTTGAAAAGCCTGTTATAGATGGTAAATTACAAGAAGAAGGAAATCCAGAAATATATATTTTAGCTAAAGAATTAGTACCAACAGTTTTAAAAGATATACCATATGAAATTGTAAAAGAAGTAAAGGGTACAGAGCTTTTAGGCATGAAGTATGAGCAATTAATGCCATATGCAAAGCCAGAAGATGGAAAAGCTTTTATAGTTATTCATGGAGATTACGTTACTTTAACAGATGGTACTGGTATAGTACATATTGCACCAGCTTATGGTGAAGATGATAACTTTGTTTGCAAACAAAATGGAATTGCTTTTGTTAATTTAGTAGATAGAGAAGGAAAATTTATAGATGATGTAGAGCCATGGGCAGGTAAGTTTGTAAAAAATTGTGATAAGGATATTTGTATATGGCTTGCTAGACAAAATAAGTTATTTGGAAGTGCAAGACATACTCACAGTTATCCTCATTGTTGGAGATGTGATACACCACTTCTATATTATCCAAAAGATAGCTGGTTTGTAAAAATGACAGCTGTTCGTGATAATTTATTAGAAAATAACAATAAAATAAACTGGATGCCAGATACAATAAGAACAGGTCGTTTTGGAAAATTCTTAGAGAATGTTATAGACTGGGGAATTTCAAGAGATAGATATTGGGGAACACCACTTCCAATATGGACTTGCGAATGTGGTCATAAAGAGTGTATAGGAAGTAGAAAAGAGTTAGAAGAAAAGGGTATAAATGTACCAGAAAATGTAGAACTTCATAAACCATATTTAGACCCAATTCATTTAAAATGTCCAAAGTGTGGCAAGGAAATGGTAAGAGAAAAAGAGGTTATAGACTGCTGGTTTGATTCAGGTTCAATGCCATTTGCTCAATTACATTATCCTTTTGAAAATAAAGATATGTTTGAGAAAACATTCCCAGCACAATTTATCTCAGAGGCAGTAGACCAAACAAGAGGTTGGTTCTATACTTTA
>CANQRI010000064.1 GCA_947626235.1 uncultured Clostridia bacterium
AGATTATTTATGTCTTCATATGTTATACTAATTTCTTTATCTTCTTTGCTTGTTGTATCGTATTTTGCAAGTCCTGTAACAACTTTTGCATCTGCATATTTTTCTAGCAAATTACAAGATCTTTCTATTGCCATATATGTTCTTACTGGATCTAATCCTTTTTCAAACCTTGAACTTGCTTCACTTCTTAATATTTTCTTTGATGTTTGCCTTATTTTTACTGGATTGAATATTGCTGATTCTATAATTATATTTTTAGTAGTTTCTTCAATTTCTGTATCTAAACCACCCATAACACCAGCTAAACCTATTGCTTTTGTTCCATCAGAAATAACAATATCATCTTCAGATAAAGTTCTTTCTATGTTATCTAATGTTGTTAGTTTTTCTCCTTCTTTTGCCATTCTAACTTCTATTTTTCCTTTTAGAGTATCTGCATCATAGTAATGTAGTGGTTGACCTGTTTCTAACATAACATAGTTACTAATGTCTACTACGTTATTTATTGGTCTTATTCCTGATGCAATTAATCTATTTTTTATAAATGCTGGACTTTCCTTAATGCTTACATTTTCTACTCTTTTTGCTAAAAACATTTCACAGTTTTCAGTATTTATTTCTAATTTGAAGCTTTTATTTATATCTTCTCCCTCTTCTTTATGTGATGTTTCTATTTCTTTAACAGGCTTATCATATATTGCTCCAAGTTCATATGCCATTCCTAAAATACTTAATAAATCTCCACGATTTGCAGTTAGTTCAAAGTCTATTACCCCATCGTCCATTTCCATAAACTTTAATGGATCTCCTCCAACTGGTGCATCTTGTGGCAATTCATGTATTCCATCTCTATCGGCATCTGTTAAAAATTTATTTTCTAACCCAAGCTCTGCAATAGAACATAACATACCATTAGATTCTTGACCTCTTATATTGCCTTTTTTTATTTTAAAATCTCCTGGAAGTTCTGCGCCAACTAATGCAACTATAACTTTTAATCCTTTTCTAACATTTGGTGCACCACAAACTATTTGCAATATTTCATTTCCAACATCTACTTTACATACATGTAAATGGTCTGAATCTGGGTGCATTTCACATTCCTTTACTTCTCCTATTACTAAATTTGTTGCGTTTATTAACTTTCCGCATGAATCATATTCATTTCCTACTCTAGTCATGTCATCTGCAATTTTCTCAATATCATCATCATCTATATCCACATAATCTTTTACAAAATTTGTACTTAATTTCATTTTTATTTCCTTTCCATACTAAAAAGTATTTATAAATAATTCTAATCTTTTCTATCAAATTGTTTTAAAAATCTTACATCATTTGTATATAAATAACGAATGTCAGTAATTCCATATTTAAACATTGCTAAACGGTCTAAACCAGTACCAAACGCAAATCCAGTATATTTTTCTGGATCATAACCATTCATTTTTAATACATTTGGATGTACCATTCCTGAACCTAACACTTCTATCCAACCTGTTTGCTTACATAGGTTACAGCCTTTTCCTCCACATTTAAAACAACTAACATCTACCTCATAAGATGGTTCTGTAAATGGGAAATAACTTGGTCTAAATCTTAATTTTGAATTTTCTCCTAACATTTTTTTAACAAATATTTCTAAAGTGCCTTTTAAGTCTGCTAAAGAAATATTTTTATCTATTACCAAACCTTCTACTTGACCAAATTGATGTGAATGTGTTGCATCATCATCTCTTCTATATGTTTTTCCTGGACATATAACTCTTATTGGTGTTTTTTCTTCATTTGCCATCATTACTCTTGCTTGAACAGCTGAAGTTTGTGTTCTTAATAAATACTCTGGTGAAACATAGAAACTATCTTGCATGTCTCTTGCAGGGTGACCCTTTGGAAGATTTAATCTTTCGAAACAATATTCATCAGTTTCTAATTCTGGACCATCTACTACATCATAACCCATTGAAACAAATAAATCTTCTATTTCTTCAATTATTCTGTTTACTGGGTGCTTACTTCCTGTTTTTATTTTTGTTCCTGGAAGTGTTATATCTATTTTTTCTTCCTCTAATTTTTTTGTTAATTCCTCTGCTTTATATTGTTCTTCCCTTTCTTCTATTAGTTTTTCTAACTCATCTCTAACAACATTTACCAATGAACCTATTATTGGTCTTTCCTCTGGAGTTAATGCTCCCATTCCTCTTAATACTGCTGTTAGCTCTCCTTTTTTTCCTAAATATTTTACCTTTAGGTCGTTTAATTCTTTTACATCCTTTACATTTGCAATTTCTTCTTTTGCATTTTTACTAATTTGTTCAATTTGCTCTTTCATTATTTTCTCCTTTCTTTTATGTAAAAAAGAAGCAATTCCTATATATAGGACGAATTGCTTCTTTTCGTGGTACCACCTAATTTCGTTAGAATATACTTTAATATGCTAATATATTTTTTACTGTAACATATTTATTATAACTTATATTTCAAACACGTAACTTATTTTGCTACGTTAATTATATCTAACCTCATTTTCTTTAACGCAGAATTACGCTATTTTTTACTTTGCATAAGTTTTTATTGCTCTTACTATATAATTGCATTATTCGATTTTATGTTTTCAAAAATAGTCCTCCAAAGTGAAATTTCTGCAACTATGGTATAGCTAGCTCACAGCAAATGCTAGCCTCTCTTAATACTTTAATAATTGCATACTTTGCTTTTTCATAGGATTTTTATTACATCTTTTAATATATTAACATATTTTTTCGAAAAATACAACCAATTATTTACATTTTTTAGCTTACATACTAATTATATATGTATTACTTTGAAATTTTTTAACAATCTTCTTGATTCTGCACTTTTTTATACTCTTCAAATTCCTCATTAGATATTTCTAAATATTTCTTTATTTTTTCCTCTGGCTCATTTCCCTCTAACATATTTTTTATTAATATAGTTATAATTTGTATTCTAGCCTCTTTTTCTCCTTCTCTTTTTCCTTCGTTTTTTGCTTTTCTTATTATTTGCATTTTTTCCTTCATTAAATTTTCAGCAAGCATTCCTATTACCTCCTTCTTATTTTTCAATTTTTGTAAAAATTTATTAATTTCTTCTTTTTCCAAAGTTTGACTTAATATGTATTTAATTATTCTTTCAAGCTTTATTCTATCTTTATCATATTCTACATTTTCTATTATATAATCTAAAGTTTCTATTAACTCTTGCTTTGTTTTACACTTCTCTACTGCTATAACTTTAGAAATAAAACTTTCATTTTCCAGTAGCTCATTTTTAGTATAATTATTAGAATCTAATAAATTATATTTGGCATTTATATCACTTTTGTCATAACCTATAATTTTTTCCTCCAATGTTTGATATTCCAATACAGAATTCCACTTTCTATTTCCAGTATATATAACTATAGGTATTACTTTTGGATATTTATAGTCTTCGTTTTGTAACTCGTTTAAATCAATTGCATTTCTAATTATTTCTATTGCATAATTTAAAATTCTATATGGCATTGAATAATCTACATAAGATTGATGTTCTATTAAAAAAAATATGTTTCTATCTTTTAATTTATACACAATATCTGATTCTTGATTTTTATAATTTTGAGTTATAAAACTACTATTATATTTTTCTAATTCTGAAGATTCCACCTCTTTTCTGAATTTAAAAAATTTATTTAATAATTTTGCTACCTCATCTTCATCTGCAAATAAATCTCTAAATAATTTATCATGAGTATTATTAATACTATCAGAGTCATAACTATATTCTGCCTCTTCTTCTCTTACTGTATAACTATTGAATGTATCAAATGTATTTTTGTATCTATAATAATCTTTATACGTTATTTCTTTCAATAGCCTTCCTCCTTTCATTATTATATTTTATACCGCGGTTTTTAGTCAATATTAACTTATACATTCTATTTGCCTTTTAAAGCCAAATTCGCCCAAAAATTGTATTAATTGAACCTTTTTTATTTAATTATTAAATTTATTGGAATATTTATAGATATAAATTTTACTTTGAAATTTAATTTCTTTTTTTATTTATCAATTTGAATTTTAATTTTTAAATTTATTTTTAAAATTGGTTCCTTTGAATTTAGTTTAAAATAAAATGTTTTATGTTAATTCAGTTATAACACACTTTTCTCTCAATTGCAAACATTTTTCATCGCCTTTTTTCGACATTTTGGCTTTAAATGCACTTATTTAAGCAATTATACGCTATACATTTTTATATATATTTTAATAAATTTTGCAAAATATTAATATATTATTTATTTAGTAACTCCCAGCTACATAATAGCTTGTATAACAAATTTTATAAACATAAAATTTGTTAACAATCTATAATTTGCTGGTCCCCACAAAATGTTACTAAATAAATAATATATTAATATTTTGCAACTATTGTGACATAAAAATTGAGCCCAAACCTTATTTTGTTTGAACTCAATATAATTTATAAAAATTTAGGCTGTTTCCTCTTTTTTATTTGTATTTTTCCTTTGAGGCTTTGTTACTTCTTTTTTAGACTTTTCTTTGTTTGCATTTATTACTAATTTTGGTTGTTGCTTATTAATTACAGTGTCTTTTGTAATTATGCATTTTTCTATATTAGGATTTGAAGGAATTTCAAACATAATATCTCGCATAATTTCTTCTATTATAGAACGTAGACCTCTTGCTCCTGTTTTTCTTTCTATTGCTTTATCTACAATAGTTTCTAATGCTTCAGGTTCAAATTCCAATTCAACATTATCAATTTTCAACAATTTTTGATATTGTTTTACCAATGCATTCTTTGGTTTTGTTATAATTTCTATTAATGCATTTTTATCTAATTCCTTTAATGTTGCAATTATTGGCATTCTACCTACAAATTCTGGTATTAAGCCAAACTTTAATAAATCTTGTGGTAATAGTTCATCAAAAATTTTATATTTATCTATTGGTTTATTACTTACTATTTCAGCAGAAAAACCTATAGATTTTTTACCTGTACGGCTACCAATTATTTTGTCTAGCCCTTCAAATGCTCCACCGCATATAAATAATATATTCTCTGTATTTATTTGTATTAATTCTTGATGTGGGTGCTTTCTTCCGCCTTGTGGTGGTACTGATGCTGTTGTACCCTCTATTATTTTTAGTAATGCCTGTTGTACACCTTCACCACTTACATCTCTAGTTATTGATGGATTTTCAGACTTTCTTGATATTTTGTCTATTTCATCAATATATATAATACCTCTTTCTGCTTTTTCTACATCATAATCAGCATTTTGTATTAATTTTAAAAGTATATTTTCAACATCTTCACCTACATAACCTGCTTCGGTTAAAGTAGTTGCATCTGCTATTGCAAATGGTACTTTTAAAATTTTAGCAAGTGTTTGTGCAAGTAGCGTTTTTCCACAACCAGTTGGACCAAGTAATAGTACATTGCTCTTTTGTATTTCTACATCATCATCATCTTTTTGAGGGTTATTTATACGTTTATAATGGTTATAAACAGCAACTGATAATGTTTTCTTTGCATCTTCTTGACCTATAACATAACTATCTAAAATTTCTTTTATTTGTGCAGGATTAGGTAAATCATTTTCTTTTTTGTTTATAGTATATGTTTCTTCTTCATCTTCATATTCTTCGCTTTCCATTATATTACTACAAACCTTTATACATTCATTACAAATATATACTCCAGGTCCTGCAATTATTTTTTGTACTGCATCTTGTGATTTTCCACAAAATGAACATCTTACATTTCTATCCATTTTTGCCTTCTCCTTTATATGTTATATTCTATGCTCTTTTTTCTAAAATTCCATCAATTAAACCATATTTTAATGCTTCCTCTGCTGTCATGTAATTATCCCTTTCTGTATCTCTTTCGATTACATCTAAAGGTTGACCTGTCCTTGCACTTAATAATTTATTTAATTTTTCTCTTGTTTTTACCATATGGTCTGCATGTATTTTTATTTCAGTAGTTTGTCCTGATATTCCTCCACCTGCTATTAATGGTTGATGTATTAATATTTCTGCATTTGGAGTTGCAAACCTTTTTCCTTTTTCTCCTGAACATAGTAAAACTGCTCCCATACTTGCAGCCATTCCTACACAGTATGTTGCAACTGGACATTTTATGTAGTTCATTGTATCTACTATTGCCATTCCGTCTGTTATAGAGCCTCCAGGGCTATTTATATATAAGAATATTTCTTTATCTGGGTCCTCTGACTCTAAAAACAATAATTGTGCTATTACTAAACTTGCTGACGTTGGATTTACATCTTCCCCTAAAAATATTATTCTGTCTTTTAACAATCTTGAAAAAATATCGTATGATCTTTCCCCTTTTGATGTTTGCTCAATAACATATGGTACTAAACTGTTCTTTTCCATTATTTTTCCTTCCTTTCATGTGCTTCAAAAGCACTTTTTATAATATTTAAAAATGTTAATTAATAAAGTGAGAAAAGTTAGTGGTAAAAATATGTATTATATTAAACAAATTATCACCCCTAACTTTCTACATTTATTATTTTATTTTTGCATTATCAACTATGAATTTTATTGCGTTTTCTGTTTTTATGTTTTCTGCAATATAAAGTTTTAAACTTTCATTTGCTTCTAATTCTTCAGGTTTCTTTCCATAGTTTTTAGCCATTTCTTCTAGTTTTGCTTTTACTTCATCTTCAGATGCTTCTATTTTTTCTGCTTTAATTACTGCTTCTAAAACTAATCTTGATTTTACGCTTCTTCCAGCTTGTTCTTCAAATTCTTTTCTCATGTCAGCATCTGTTTTATTTATCATTTGTAAATATTGTTTTAATGATAAACCTTGATAACTTAATCTTTGTTCAATATCTTTTACCATATTATCTATTTCTGTTTCTATCATTCCTGATGGAATATCTATTTGAGTATTATCACACACTGCTTTAATAGCTTCTTCCTCAGTTTCATATTTTGCTTTTGATGCATTTTCTTCTTCTAATTTTTCTTTTATACTGTCCTTTAATTCTTTTAAAGTATCAAACTCACTAACATCTTTAGCAAATTCATCATCAATTGCTGGTAATTCTTTTTTCTTTATTTCATGTAATTTAACTTTAAAGGTAGCTTCTTTTCCAGATAAATCTTTTGAAAAATATTCTTCTGGGAACGTAACGTTTATATCTTTTTCTTCATCTATTTTCATTCCTATTATTTGATCTTCAAAACCTGGTATAAATGTATTGCTTCCAATAACTAATTCATGATTTTCAGCTTTTCCACCTTCAAATGCTTTACCATCAACATAACCTTCAAAGTCTATAACTGTTGTATCACCTTTTTCTACTGGTCTATTCTCAATATTTACAAGTCTAGCATTTTTTTCTGCCATATGACCTATTTCATGGTCTATATCGCCATCTGTCACATTATACTCTATTTTTTTAATTTCTATACCTTTATATTTTCCAAGTTCTACTTCTGGTTTTGTTTGAACTATTGCTGTAAATATAAGGTCTTTTCCTTTTTTCATTTGTGTAATATCAATATCAGGTTTACTTACTGCTTCTATTTTAGCTTCCTTTAATTCTTTTTCATATATTTCTGGAACTATTTCATTAAAAGCATCTTCGTAAAAAATTTGTGCACCATATTGTTTTTCTACAATTTTATATGGAGCCTTTCCTTTTCTAAAACCTGGAATAGTTATGTATTTTGCACTTTTAGCATATACTTTTTGTATTCCTTCTTCAAATTTTTCAGCTTCGATTGTAAAGCTTAATTTTACTTCATTCTTTTTATCTGTCTTTTCTACTTTTATACTCATTTTTTTCAATCCTTTCATGATTTGCTTAAATAATTAGCTTTATAATTATACCACATTTTGGCAGAATTGCAAGTCCTTTTTATCGTTTTTTGCACAAAGGCTGTATATGTGTCAATGATGTGAAACAAAATTCTATAAAAAAATTTGTAGTATCATTGAATTTTCTATTGGTGCTTTC
>CANQRI010000065.1 GCA_947626235.1 uncultured Clostridia bacterium
CCTGATAGTTTAACCTTGACATTATGTAAAATACATTGTATAATATGTAAAGTTACTAAAAACATTTTTTGAGAGGAGAACAAGATGAATAATAGTGTTTATGAGGCTTTACAACGATATGTTCGGCTAAAAGAGGAATGTAAGCAGTTTAATGAACTTAAGCGGGAGGCATTTATGATATTTCGACCGAATTATCCTTCTGAAGCTATTATGGAAAATTCTGAAATAGCATGGATGAATCTTCAAGAGTGGTGTACTGACAAGGAACGTTTAGAAAATTTTTCGATTGATTATGAGGTGTTTGAAAATTTTGAAAAGCTGAAGAATTATAGCATAACAAGGGAAGAATTAATTAAATCTTTACGAAAAGCAAGAAATCAATTAGAAGAATATGAGAAACGTTTAAATGAACAAACTGTAGATCAGGAGGAAATAATCAAAAAACTGTATGATGAAATGGCAGAAAGAGAGGATTTTTTAGGTTATATTATGAAATATCCCGGAATTAAAAGCATTGTTATTGATTTTATTTTGTTTGATTAAACAGTTCTCAAAGTAATCTTTGCACTAAGGAGGAAAAAATGTTAACATTATTGATTGCCATTCTTTTATTCTTTGTATTTACTAAATTTAAAACGATGCGGGATGATAGCAGGATGTCTCTAATATCAGTAGTGGTAATTTTGATATTAGTAGAGTTAGTTACTGTACAAGGCTATTATTCAAATCTCTTTTCGGCACCAAATGAATTGGTAGAGCAGAAAGAGCGGTTAGAAGTATTAGAAGATGAGTTTGAGAATCTTCTGGCATCTGATTTTAGCTATGTACCAGAAAATGGTGATAGCCCTGAAAAGCTACAAAGACTTGTTAGTAAGTATAGTACTTTAGAGTCTGACATCTCATATTGTAAAAGTGAAATTGAAAGAGATGAAAGTAGAATAGACCCTAACTTTACTCCTAACAAAATAGCAAAACTGTTAACAGATTTCGGACTAACAGAAAAGTTAATACTGAAAAGATAATGTTGTAAAAAGGTCAAATGTTGATTATCAATATTTGGCCTTTTTGCTATGATAAAAAGTTGATGAAAACTATTGCAAAAACTTGTATAAATTATATATAATTATGCATATAAAAATAAAATGAGTACATACACATATAGATAATTAGTTAGGTATAATATAATGATAGAAAGGAAGTTAGGTTATGAGAAAATATTTTGGAACAGATGGAATTAGAAGAATTGCAAATACTGAACTTACACCTAATTTAGTATATAAAGTAGCAAAAGCAGGGGCATGCGTGCTTGCAAAACATTCAGATCATACGCCAACAATATTAATAGGAAGAGATACACGTATTTCTGGAGGATTAATAGAAAGCGCTATGACAGCAGGATTTTTAAGCTATGGTGCCAATGTAAAATTATTGGGCGTAATTCCAACACCAGCAGTTGCATATTTAACAAGAAGATATAAGGCAGATGCAGGGGTAGTAATTTCAGCATCACATAATACATACGAATTTAATGGTGTAAAATATTTTAGCAATAAGGGAATGAAAATTCCAGATGAATTAGAAGAAGAAATAGAAGAAATAATGGATTCAGATAAATTAGATGCGATGACAGCTGTAGGAGATAAAGTTGGAGTTTCAGAAATTAGAACAGATTTAATAGAGGAATATGTGTATTTCTTTAGAAAGAATTTTGAAGAAGAATTGGAAAATTTAGAAAAAGAAAATTTTGTAGTAGCATTAGATACTGCCAATGGAGCGACATCAGCTATAGCGGAAAAAGTATTTAGAGTATTAGGAATAAGATATTATATAAGAAATAATAATCCAGATGGAGTAAATATAAATAGAGATTGTGGTTCTACACATTTGGAGGGTTTGAAACAATTTGTAAAAGAAAAGAAATGCAACCTTGGAATTGCATATGATGGCGACGGAGATAGGTGTTTACTTGTAGATGAAAATGGTAATGAAATAGATGGAGATGCTATACTTGCTATTACATCTAAATATTTAAAAGAAAATGGAAAATTAAAGAATAATACTATTGTGGCAACTGTAATGAGTAACCTTGGATTAAAAAAATATGCAGAAGAAAATGGAATAAACTATATTCAAACAAAAGTCGGAGATAGATATGTATTAGAGGAAATGTTAAAAAACGGATATAATTTAGGTGGAGAACAGTCAGGACATATTATATTTTTGGATTATAATCCTACAGGAGACGGAATTTTAACATCACTAATGATGGTAAGAATTTTATTAGAAAAGAAAATGTCTGCTTCAGAGGCAGCAAAAATAATAAAAATATACCCTCAAGTGTTAGTAAATGTAAAAGTTCCAAATGAAAAGAAAAGTGAATTAGAAAATATACCTGAAATAAAATCAAAAATTGAAGAAATAGAACAAGAATTTAAAGGAAATGGTCGAGTTTTAATCAGACCTTCAGGCACAGAACCTTTAGTAAGAGTAATGCTAGAAGGCTCAAATGAAGATTATATTGAAGAAAAAGCAAATGAAATAGCAAAATTAATAGAAGAAAAATTAAACAGTTAAATTAATGCCTGAAATTGAGTGGATAAATATAGAACTAAAAATTTAGTTAAATATCCAATTAATAAACTTGAACAAAATTAAAATAATGTTTATAATAACAAAAGAAATAAAATAAGAAGGGAAGAATAATGTCTAAAAAATCAGAATTACTTTTTAATACTTTTATAATAGCAATAGGAAAATTAAGTACACAGGTAATATCAGTATTTTTACTTCCATTATATACAACAATATTATCAACTGAAGAATATGGTATATATGACTTAATAATAACAATAACAACTTTTGTAGCGCCTGTAGTAACACTACTTATGGAAGAAGCGATGTTTAGGTTTTTAATAGACTGTAAAACGGAGAATGAAAGAAAAAATGTTATTTCACAAACGTTTTCGTATATTGTAAAAAGTACAACAATATTTGTAATATTAATAGGTATAATAGGTGCTTTATTTAAAATACCATATACATTTATATTTATTATATATTTAATAGCTGTAATAGTGATGTTACTTATGAACGCAATAACAAGAGGTTTAGGAAAAATAAAATTATATTCAGCTGCAAACGTAATATTAAGTTTAATGACTATAATACTAAATGTTGTATTTATTGCGGGTCTTAGAATAGGAATGGAAGGTTTATTATGGGCTGTAATCATTTCTAATATAGTTGTATCAATTTTCTTATTTATAAAATTAAAAGTATATAAATTAGTATCATTGAAAAAAATAAGTAGAAATAAAACAATGAAAGAAATGGTAAAGTATTCAATACCTTTAGTACCAAATAGTCTATCATGGACGATAATAAATTTATCAGATAGATTAATAGTATCATCAACTTTAGGAACAGCAGCAAATGGTGTATATTCAATGTCATATAAATTTCCAAACTTTATGGATACATTTTATAGCTTTTTTTATACGGCATGGAAAGAATCTGCTTCAAAAGCTTTAAATGATGGTAGCGACGAACGTAAATTTTATAATAGTATATATAAAACAATAAAAAACTTTATGTATGCGCTTGTTACTGGGTTAATAGCACTTTTACCATTTGCATTTCCAATTTTAATAAAAGGAGACTTTACAGAGGCATATTATTATACTCCAGTTTTAATTATTGCAACATATTTTTCAAATATGTCTAGCTTCTTTGGAGGAATTTTTTCAGCATATAAAAATACGAAAGTAATGGGTACTACAACAATGGTATCAGCAGTAATAAATCTTATAGTAAATATTACACTTATTTACTTTATAGGTTTGTGGGCAGCAGCATTATCTACATTAGTAGCAACATTCTTTGTATATATACAAAGAAAAAATAAAATAAATCAACATGTAAAATTAAAGGCTAAAAATAGAATAACAGACTTTGCTTTATTAGCATTAGTATTGCTTGCATATTACTTAAAAAATATGCCATTACAAATATTAGTGTTAGCAATAACAGTAGTTTATTGTTTATATATTAATAAATCTTTTATAAGAGATTTATTAGGGAAATTTATAAAAAAAGCAAATATAAATGCATAATATACATAATATAAAATAATATAAATATGTAAAATAAATATATAAAGTAAATATATAAAGGGTGTCCCTTTTTGTCCCATTTGGCACAGTTGGGGACAGTCCCCAATTGGTATATTTATAATAGCTTTTGGTTAAAATATAACTTGAATGGAGGTTATAATGTTTAAACCAAAAGCTATTTATTTTGAAAAAGAAATTGAAAATTATGAACTAGGAAAAGAATTATTAGAAAAATATAAAGATGTGCCTAAAATAGAAATAGAAAGTCATAATAATATAGAAGAAATGAGAAAAAAGCAAAATAGTGAATTTGCTGAAATGAAAAAGAATTTAATTATAGGTGTAAGAAAAACCCATAACTTTGTAGAAAATCATAAAACATCAGATTATTTAGTTCCATATACGTCATCTGGTTGCACTGCTGCTTGTATGTATTGCTATTTAGTTTGTAATTATAATAAATGTGCATATTTGCGTTTATTTGTAAATAGAGAGAAAATGCTAGATAAAATTATAAATACAGCACAGAAAGCTGAAAAAGAATTAACTTTTGAAATAGGTAGTAATAGTGATTTGATTTTGGAAAATACAATTACGAATAATTTGGTATGGACTATAGAAAATTTTAAGGATACGAGTAAGGGCAAATTAACATTTCCTACTAAATTTGATATGGTTGATCCAATATTACCGTTAGACCATAAAGGTAAGATTACTGTTAGAATGAGTGTTAACCCTGAAGAAATTATAAATAGAGTAGAATTCGGTACTTCGAGATTAGATGGAAGGATAGAAGCAATTAATAAACTTAAAGAAGCAGGATATAACATTGGAATACTGATTGCCCCTGTTATTTTAGTAGATAATTGGAAAGAATTATATTTACAATTGATAAAAACGCTTAATGAGAAGTTATCTGAAAAAGTAAAGAAAGATGCATTTTTTGAAATTATATTTATGACTTATAGCTATGTGCATACAAAAATAAACGAGGAGGCTTTTCCGAATGCAATTAATTTATATAATAAAGAATTAATGACTGGAAGGGGTAGAGGAAAGTATTGGTACAAAAATGATATAAGAAAAGAAGCTGAAATTTTTATAAGAGAACAAATGAATAAATACTTTCCTAATAATAAAATAGAATACATTGTTTAAACTATAAGGGACGGGGTTAAATAGTTTAGTGGATTATTATTTTATAGCAAAACATTAATATATTATTTATTTAGTAACTCCCAGCTGCATAACAGCTTGTAAAAAAATTTATTTATACAAAACAAGTTTTGTAAAATAAATTTTTTACAATCTATAATTTGCTGGTCCCCACAAAATGTTACTAAATAAATAATATATTAATGTTTTGCCAATATTGTTAATTCAATTTCCACTAAACTATTTAACCCCGTCCCTTATAGTTTAAAGGTATTTTTTCAATGTTTCAACACTGTCTTCTTGCATAACAACAAAATCATTTAAAATATTTTTTACATCTGGTTCTATATCGTGATGTTGATTTAATAAACGTCTACCTTCAATAATTCCCATGTTTGTACCTTGCATTAGTAATTCTGATAGTTTAGATGTTGTATCGTCTGTCATTGTTTTCATTTGTATTCCGTACCAAGTCATCATTTTATTCATTGCATTTGTTTCATGAGGTTCTTTGCTACTATAATTTGAATATAAATCATTTACTCTATTAGAGATATCTTTATATTTATTATATTCAGTATCAAGAACTTCTTTGAATCTGCCATCTGTAACTTTTTCAGACACATAAGAAATGGCGTCCATACCCATTGTAGCACCTTTGTTTACTTCGTCTAAAACGTTTAAATTTTGATTTTCCATAATTTAACACTCCAATCTAATATTTTATATATTTTTATTATGTACGAAATAAGAAAAAATATAACTATAGTAGATAAAACTAAATAGTAAGGTATAAATGTTAATAATGAATAGTAAGATATAAGTCCAAATAAATAAAAAGAAAAATAAGGAATAAATGTAAAATTGAAGAAACATTAAATTGCAATGTTATGTAAATTATGATATAATGTTAGTATGCATGTGTATTTTTAACATTAAAATCATTATGATAACAATTTGAAAGGAGCATTATATGAACAACACATTACCAATTTTTCCATATCGGGAAAGGATTGTGGAGGCAGTAAGAGAAAATGCTGTTACAATTATAACAGCAGAGACAGGATCGGGGAAGTCTACCCAAGTACCACAGTACTTAAGCGAACTTGGTAATGATGTAATTGTTACCGAGCCGAGGCGGATGGCAGCGTGGTCGTTGGCGGAAAGAGTTGCAGAAGAAATGGGCATAGAACTTGGAACAAAGGTTGGTTTTCAAACAGCTTTTGAGAGAAATTTTTCTCAAGATACATCTATACTTTATTGTACAGATGGGTTAGAGCTGGTTAGATTACTCGCCGAAAAAAATGACGGAAAGCAGAAAGTGCTTATTTTTGATGAAGTCCATGAATGGAATCTCAATATGGAAACACTTATAGCTTGGTCAAAAAAGAAATTTCAAGAAGGCTGGACCACCAAAATAGTTATTATGTCTGCAACAATTGAAGTCGAAGAATTAAGCAAGTATTACAAAGATGTAACGGCCAATGTTTGCGTTCTTAAAATTCCAGGAACATTATTTCCGGTAGAATTTGAACAAAAAAATGATGAAATCTTTCTAAAAAGTACCATTCAAGACATGGTTATGGAAGGCAGAAATACATTAGTATTTGTACCTGGAAAGAAGGAAATCACCGATATTGTTGATTATCTTAAGGAAAAAATGATGGATGCAGAAATACTTCCTTTACATGGGGAGCTTGACTATACGGAGCAGAAAAAGTGCTTTTATACCTATAACCGTCCAAAAGTAATTGTTGCTACTAATGTGGCGCAAACTTCTATTACTATTCAGGATATTGATGCTGTTATTGATACTGGAAAAGAAAGAAGGTTGGAGGTTGAAAATGGTATTCAAGGCTTATTCTTGAACGATATAAGTAAAGCAGATATCATGCAAAGAAAAGGAAGGGCAGGACGCACAAAAGAAGGTAAGTACATTCTGTGTTCGGATGTCTCTTTTGAAGAAAGACCTGATTTTTCAGTTCCGGAAATTCAAAGAGGAATTTTGGACCAGATAGTATTAAAACTTGCATCTTGTAATATAGATGCGACCGAGGTGGAATTTTTCCACCAGCCAAGCATGGAAGCCCTGTTACTGGCAAAAAAGAACCTTATCAATTTGGGAGCGATTACAGCGGAAAATGAAGTAACCCCTATAGGCTATAAGATGGCAAAAATGCCTATATCTGCACAGTCTGCTAGAATTATTATCGAGGCAGAAAAATATGGGGCTACGGAAGAGGCGATTGTTATTGCAGCCATTTTAGAGATGGGAACTTTGCTCGGTAAGGACTGCAGTTACTCCAAATTTACCCAAGAGAGGTCTAGCGACTTGCTTGCTGAATTCGATGTATGGAATGAGCTTCAAAAGATGAGAAACATTAACTTTGGTGAGCTTAGAATTAATAAGAAAACATATAATCGAGTCAATGAGTACGTAAGACGTCTAAGAGTAGTATTAGAAGGTGTAGTAGAACTAAAGTCTTCTTCTAATAGGGAAAATATGAGAAAGTTTATCA
>CANQRI010000066.1 GCA_947626235.1 uncultured Clostridia bacterium
CTTATTCCAGTTCTTTTATCTGTAATTTCTTTTTCTAATTCTTCATTTTTCATAATTAAACCTCCATAAAATAAATTAACTGTTATAGAAATAATAAAATTTTATCAATAGTAAATCTAAAAAAATCTAAAAAATATCTAAAAAAATTCTAAAAAAAGTGTCATTTTTATACTTGTTTATTTTTAAATATTTTTGATAAATTATCTTTCAAAACACTTGATATATAAGTGCTTTAAACAATTTTAATTAACAATATCTAATGTTAAATATCAAGTAAACTGGAAAACTGAAAATCCCCGTGTCAGTGGTTCGATTCCACTTCAAGCCACCATTTTAGTAAAACTCTGTATTAGTTTGTAAAGCTGAAATACAGAGTTTTTTATTGGTTCAATACCAATAGAAACTTGCAATTTTATGTAAAATCATGTATAATATAAACATAACATTCGTGGGTACGGCGAAATATAATAAATGTACCACATTTAAGTATATTACTGGAATTTCAGTAATAACAAAATGGATAAGGAGACATTATGAAACGGACAATTCTAATTGAATGTCAATCTTGCAAAGGAACAGGGCTGTACAAAGGTGTATTTGAAAAAGACGGAGCAGCAGTTATATGTTGGGACTGCCTGGGAACAGGTAAAACCGAATTTACTTACAATGAGTTTGAAGGGCGTAAGGAAAGGCAAGACGTAACTCGAGTATTTGAAGGAAACTTCGGATATATACATTCAGATAAGGATACTACAACAGAAGAAGGAGTAACGCTTCATTTCTCAAAGTATGGCTGTTCCTATGAAGAATGGAAGGAAGGAGTTAAGCCTACTCCTATGGAAGAACTGTATTGCCCATATGTGTATCGCAACGAAGGCCTTAGTAATAGGCCGTGTAGCCGTTGCAATCAAGGTCTTAAAGGCTTCGGGAACATCAGTAATTGCAAGTTCTATTCAGACAAAGCAAAATGCTGGGAAGAATGGCACAAGAACAACGACAACAAGTAACCTTAATCCAAAGAGGGCGTCCTATAAAATAGGGCGCCTTCTACAATTTATAGAATTTTTTGATTTACTATTTTTTGAATTGCCTCATAGTCATATCCTTCAGCTTTCAATTTTTGTTCTCTTTGAGGTTGATTTCCCCACTTACCAGCAATTATTTCATTTGCAATTTCTTCATTTGATTTTTTACTTGTAGAACCTTGCAAAAGTTCATTTACTTTATTTTGAATAGCATCATAGTCATATCCTTGTGCAATTAAAGTTTCTTTTCTTTGAGGATTATTACCATATTTACCGTTTATAACATCTCTTGCTAATTCTTCTATTGATTGTTTTTTCTCTGGAGTGGCAACTGTTTCAGAAGTTTCTTTATATTCTATATTATAGTATTCATATAGTGCTTTTGCTAGCTCTTTACCTATCAATTCTGTATTATCTATAATCCATTTTGCATCTTCTGCATTGCTATGAAAACCTACTTCTGTTAATACTGCTATTGCTTTGGTTGAACCAGTTTCAGCTAAACTATTGTATTTTACTCCTCTATCGCTACTAGGTGTAATTTTTGATAACCTTTTATATACAATTTGTGCTAACTTATCTGCCTCTGTATTTGGAGAATATGCATATACTTCGCAACCTCTTGCAGAGCTAACACCAGCATTAGTGTGAATAGAAAAGTGTACATCAGAATTGCTGTTATTACTATCTCGTATTACTTCTTCTAAACTCATATTAGGATTATTTCTAACAACTGTAAAACTAGAATTTTTCTTTAATTCTCTTTCTACTACGTCTGCAATTTCATTACATCTTTTTTCTTCTGTTCCATAATTTCCTACGCCAACATTTTGGTCTTGAAAACTTGGACTTAAATAGATTTTTGGCATACTTATTAATCATTCCTTTCTTTGCTTTCGTTGCCATTAAACTACGAAAGTCAAAATTTTTAAAAATATATTTGCCTATAATATAATATGAATATAAAATAGTAAAGTGAATATTATTGAAATAAATCTTGCTAATTAGAGAAAAGGTGTGGTAAAATACGAGAAGTAAAAATGTAAATACTATTTTACTTGATATTAATACCTATAGGGGTGAAAGTTATGGAATTTACAAAAATGGAAGGGCTAGGAAATGACTATGTGTATATTGATTGCTATACAAAAGAGCAAAAAATAGAGAATATGTCGAACCTAGCTCAAACTATTAGCAACAGGCATTTTGGAGTAGGTTCAGATGGACTAATTTTAATTTGTAAAAGTAATATAGCTGATTTCAAAATGAGAATGTTCAACAGTGATGGCAGTGAAGCAGAAATGTGTGGAAACGGAATTAGATGTGTTGGAAAATTTGTGTACGACAAAGGTCTTACACAAAAAGAAGAAATAACAGTAGAAACATTAGCAGGAATAAAAAAATTAAAATTAAATATAGAAAAGGGAAAGGTAAAAACAGTAAGAGTAGATATGGGACAGCCAATTTTAGAGCCAGATAAAATACCAGTAATACCTATGAAAAACGAAAACCCTGTAAAAAATTTAGAATTACAAGTATTAGACAAAAAGTTCAGATTCACTTGTGTATCAATGGGAAATCCGCATGCGGTAGCTTTTATAAAAGGAGTAAATAATAAATTACAAACTATAAAAGATGTAGAAGAAAGTATAAGTAAAAATATAGAAGAATTTGATTTAGAAAAATATGGAAGAATAGTAGAAGTAGACAATCATTTCCCTAAAAAAGTAAATGTAGAATTTATAGAAATAGAAAATGAAAGTTATATGAAAATGAGAGTATGGGAGCGAGGCTCTGGAGAAACCCTTGCTTGTGGTACAGGAGCATGTGCATCTGTAGTTGCAGCAATTATAAACGGTTATGCAAAGAAAAATACACCTATAACTGTAAAATTGTTAGGTGGCAATTTAGAAATAGAATGGAATGAAAAAGATAATCATGTATATATGACAGGACCTGCAACTACTGTATTTGAAGGAAAACTTTAGGGGACGGTTCTAAAATTCCGGAATTTAGGGACGGAGGAAAAAAATCCTCGCCAAGGGAATTATAAAAGTCAATAGTTGAAAATGAGGTAGAAAATCCTTACCAAGAGGATTATAAAAGTCTAAATTTGGAAATGAGGTAAAAAATCTTTGATAGGAGGTATAATATATGGAGAATTTAAGATTTAGTATAATAATGCCAGCATATAACGCAGAAAAATATATAGAAAGAAGTATAAACAGTGTATTAGACCAAAGTTTTGAAAACTATGAGTTAATAGTAGTAGATGATTGCTCTAAAGACAGAACCTTTGAAAAAATAAAGCAGTATGGGGGTAAAGTAGTGGCATTACAAAATAGTGAAAATAAAAGAGCAGGAGGGGCAAGAAATACAGGACTAAACGCAGCAAAAGGCGAATATATAATATTCTTGGATTCAGACGATATGTTATATGAAAAAGATACACTTAAAAAAATAGATGAAGTAATAGGAAATACTAATGTTGACTTAATATATTTAGGTTTTAAATTTTCTGGTAGCAGAGATGATATGGTAATTCCATTAAAAGAAACATGTACAAAGAAATTTAAAGCATCAGAAGATGACTATATGAATATTTGGAGTAAATGTTGGAATAGAGAATATATAAATAAAAATAATATAAGATTTGCAGAGGGAAGATATTATGAGGATACATTATTTAATTTTCATGGTATTATGAAAGCAAATTCATATTTAGTAGCTGAATTTCCAACACATATATATGAATGTGGAATACAAACTAGTATGACAAATAATATAACATTTAAACATTTGTATGATGTGATAGAAAACCTTAAAGATATGAAAGAAATAAAGGAAACAGAAGGTACTGAAGAAATTAATATTTTAATAAAAAAGACAGTTGATTTATGTAAAAGAGTTGTAGAAAAAGTTATGGGAATGTAAAATTTGTATCAAGTATGTAATAATATTCCTGAAAACTATTGTATTTTTTAGAAAATTATGTTATTATAATAATGTTAAAAATTACCTTATACTTAGCTTTAGGAAAAAATTACACCACTAAAACTCAGTTTAAGGCATATAAGAAATAGGAGGTGCAAAATATGACAAAGGAAAGAAAACAAGAAATCATTAATACTTACAAAAGAGATGAAAATGACACTGGTTCTCCAGAAGTTCAAATAGCTCTTTTAACAGAAAGAATTAATGAATTAACAGAACATTTAAAAGTTCACACAAAAGACAATCATTCAAGAAGAGGTCTTCTAAAAATGGTTGGTGCAAGAAGAAGCTTACTAAAATATTTAAGTGACAAAGATGTTCAAAGATATAGAGATATAGTTGAAAAACTAGGATTAAGAAAATAATCTTCAAGGACGTTTTGCCAAAACAAAGTAAAACGTCCTATTTTTGAGAAAAGGTTATTTTTTAAAAGATGTTTTTACAAAAAGGTGTAAAAAAATTGGCAATACTTATAATTAGTTAGTAGCTTGTACAAAATATTAATAAATTACTAATATTTTGTAGAGGTTACACTAATAAAGTATTGCTAAAATACAATGAAAAGGAGTAGAAAATTATGTTTAAAACTTATGAAACAGAATTAGCAGGAAGAAAATTAACAATAGAAACAGGAAAAATAGCAGAACTTGCAAATGGTAGTGTAGTTGTAAGGTATGGAGATACTGTTGTAATGGTAAATGTTACAGCAGCAAAGGAACCAAAAGAGGGAGTGGATTTTTTCCCACTTTCAGTAGATTATGAAGAAAAATTATATGCAGTAGGAAAAATTCCAGGAAGCTTTATGAAAAGGGAAGGAAAACCAGCAGACAAAGCAATATTAACATCAAGAGCAATAGATAGACCACTTCGTCCATTATTCCCAAAAGATTTTAGAAATGATGTATGTGTTGTTGCAACAGTACTTTCTGTTGAGCAAGATAATAGCCCAGAAGTATGTGCAATGATAGGTGCTTCAGCAGCACTTTCAATTTCAGATATACCATTTGGTGGACCAACAGCTGCAGTAAATGTAGGGTATGTAAATGATGAAATAATAATAAACCCAACAGTAGAGCAAAGGGAAAAATCAAGGTTAACATTAACAGTTGCTGGAACACAAGAAAAAATAACAATGATAGAAGCAGGAGCTGATGAAATACCAAACGACACAATGCTAGAGGCAATTAAAAAAGCACATATTGAAATAAAGAAAATTTGTGATTTTATAACTGAAATTAAAAATGATATAGGAAAACCAAAATTTGAATATCAATCTTTTGCAACAGATCCAGAAGTATATGCTGAAGTAGAAGCTAATTTTAAAGATAGAATGTACCAAGATGTACAAGCAGTAGACAAAGAAATTAGAGATGCTAATATAGAAAAAATAACAGAAGACATTACAAATTATTATATAGAAAAATATGGTGAAGAAGTTGCAGAGGAAAAGAAACAAGCCATAGCAGATAGCGTTCACGATTTAGAGAAAAAATGTGTTAGAGAAATGATATTTGTAGAACATAAACGTCCAGATGGAAGAAAGCTAGATGAAATAAGACCTCTTTCATGTGAAGTAGGCATACTTCCAAGAGTTCATGGAAGTGCATTATTTACAAGAGGTCAAACTCAAGTAATGTCAGTTGCAACATTAGGAATGAAGAGCGAAGAGCAGATGTTAGATGGTGTTGATGAAGAAACTTCAAAAAGATACATTCACCACTACAATTTCCCTTCATATTCAGTAGGGGAAGCAAGGCCATCTCGTGGACCAGGAAGAAGAGAAATAGGACATGGAGCTTTAGCAGAAAAAGCATTAGTTCCAGTACTTCCATCAGAAGAAGAATTTCCATATACAATAAGAGTTGTATCAGAAGTATTATCTTCAAATGGTTCAACATCACAAGCAAGTATATGTGGAAGCACACTTGCTTTAATGGATGCAGGTGTTCCAATTAAAAAGCCAGTTGCAGGTATATCAACAGGTTTAGTAACAAGCAAAGATAATCCAAATGACTATATAATGCTTACAGATATTCAAGGAATAGAAGACTTTTTCGGAGATATGGATTTTAAAGTTGGTGGAACAAAGGACGGAATTACAGCAATACAAGTAGATATTAAAATAGACGGTTTAACTTATGACATCATAAAAGAAGCATTTGAAAGAACAAAGGTAGCAAGAGACTATATTTTAGACAATATAATGGCGCCAGTAATAGACAAGCCAAGAGCTGATATTTCAAAATATGCTCCAAGAATATTAACGTTAAATATACCAGTAGACAAAATAAAAGATGTAATAGGTCCTGGTGGAAAAATGATTAATAAAATAATAGATGCAACAGGTGTAAAAATAGATATAGAAGAAGATGGTAGAGTTTGCATTTATTCAGTAGAAGGACAAGATGGACCAAAAGCATTAAAGATGATTGAAGAAATTACAAGAGAAATAGAACCAGGAAAAATTTATGATGGAAAAGTAAGCAGAATAGTTTCATTTGGTGCATTTGTAGATTTAGGTGCAGGAAAAGAAGGTTTACTTCATATATCAAAAATATCAAGTAAAAGAGTAGAAAAAGTTGAAGATGTGCTAGCAATTGGAGATGAAGTAACAGTAAAAGTTACAGACATAGATAATCAAGGAAGAATCAACTTAAGTATGAAAGATTTAGAAGTGCATGAAGAAGAATAAATATACATCACACAAAAATGCAATATTTATGTATGTGTGAAATAACCGAATATGTGCGAAATCTTAAAATTTCATTAACAATATTGTAAAAAAATATATTAAAGAGTATAATGTTTCCAGAACTTAAATATAATAAGTAGTATAAATGAGGAGAGAAAAATGGAGTATTTATATATAATACAACAAGCATTAGTTTGGGTAGTAACGATATTCTGGTTATATCAACTAATTGTAAGTGTATGTTCATTAATTAAATTAAAAGATAAGCCAATTATAGAAGAAAAAAATAATCGTTTTATGCTAATTATTCCTGCTCATAATGAATCTAAAGTAGTAGGAAACTTAATTGAAAGTTTGAAAAAACAAGATTATCCAAAGGATTTATATGATATATATGTTATAGCAGATAATTGCACAGACAATACAGCTGAAATTGCAAGAAATGCCGGAGCTATAGTATATGAAAGGTTTGACGATACAAAGAAAACAAAAGGTTATGCGATGCAATGGTTTTTGAATCAAAAAATAGAAGAAGATGCACCTTATGATGCCTTTTGCGTTTTTGATGCAGATAACATAGTAGATGTAAATTTTTTAAAAGTAATGAATAAAAAACTATGTCAAGGTGAAGATGTAGTTCAAGGATATAGAGATATTAAGAATCCTACAGACAGTTGGATTTCAGCAGGATATGCAATATTTTATTGGATGATGAATAGATTTTATCATTTAGCAAGGTATAATTTGGGACTATCTCCATTAATAAATGGTACAGGTTTTATGGTAAAATTTGATGTTGTAAAACCAGAAGGTTGGAACACCAAAACACTTACAGAAGATATTGAATTTTCATTAAAAAGAATAATTGCAGGCAAAAGGTTAGGCTGGGCAACAGATGCAATAGTATATGATGAACAGCCAGTAGGGT
>CANQRI010000067.1 GCA_947626235.1 uncultured Clostridia bacterium
ACCTGGTCCTTCTGGTGCTATCATAAATAATTCTAATTCTTTACCCAATTTTTTGTGGTCTCTCTTTTTAGCTTCTTCTAGCATGTTTAAATATTCTTCCAATTCAGAAGCTTTAGGGAATGAAATTCCATAAATTCTTTGTAGCATTTTGTTGTTTTCATTACCTCTCCAATATGCACCTGAAGTTGTTAATAATTTAACAGCTTTTACTTTGCCTGTGCTCATTAAGTGTGGACCTGCACATAAATCTACAAACTCACCTTGTTTATAAAAAGATATTTCTTCTCCTTCTGGTAACTCTTCTATTAACTCTACTTTATATGGTTCTTCTCTTTCTTGCATTAACTTTATAGCTTCTTGTCTTGGTAAAGTATACCTTTCTATTGGCAAATCTTCTTTTATTATTTTTTTCATTTCTTCTTCTATTTTTGCAAAGTCTTCATCTGAAAATGTTTTTTCTTTATCAAAATCATAATAAAATCCATTATCAATAGATGGCCCTATTGTTAATTTTACATCATTATATAAACGTTTTATAGCTTGTGCCATTATATGTGATGTTGTATGCCAATAAGCCTTTTTTCCATCTAAATCATCAAAAGTTAAAATTTCTAATTTGCAGTTTTGGGTAATTTCAAACCTTAAATCCTTTACCTCTCCATTTACTTTGGCACATGTTGCAACTCTTGCCAAACCTTCACTTAATTTTTTTGCTACTTCTAGCACACTCATTTTTCCTTCTAGTTCCATTTTAGAACCATCTTTTAATTCTACTTCTATCATCTTTCTTCCTCCTTTTAAACTATTAGGGACGGGGTTAAATAGTTTAACAAAATGTTTTTGAATTATTGAACAACAAACAAAAATTGCATATATATATTTAAATTGTTAAACTATTTAACCCCGTCCCTAATAGTTTAACAAAATACAAAAAGCACCCCTAGATGCTTTTTTCATCTAGGGGTGCTTTATAAACACGGTTCCACCCTATTTTTAGCTTCATTAAACTTTATAACGTAAGTTACTCGTCTAGTTTTTTCTAGAAACAATGAGGTAGTTTTTCAAATACGTTTGCTTGAGTTTGCTTTCAGCTAGTAACAAACTCTCTCTTTTAAGTAACCCTTATTTTACTTTGTCTCATTATAGTTTTTGTCTATGTTTATATTTAACATTTACTTTTGGATTTATATTTATGTTCACCAAATATTATACTATATTTTTTTCATTAGTCAAGCTTTTTGTCATCTTTTTCATTACTATATAATACTATTGTTGCCCTGATGTTATAGCTGGTTGCATAACATTTTCTTGTGTTCCAGCATTTGGATTTTCTGCATTTGGTATATTTCCTTCAGTTTGACCACTTAGATTTGGTGTTACATTATTTGTTTGCCCTATTCCTAAACTCATCATTTTTTGAGTAAATACTTGTATTGCCATATTGCTTATTTGTGGAATAACTGCATTTAGTTGTTCTGTTGTATAATCATTTAATATTGCTGTATTAGTATTATTTAATTCTACCATATCATCTATACTATCTGTGAATTCCATTTCTTCTGTATAATTAGCTAGTATAGTTTGATCTTTTGTTTCTACTGTTATTGAGAAATTATTTTGTACATTATCTGTTGTAGCAGCGCCATTACTATCATATGACATATTAAATGTTACAATATCGTCCATATTAAAATCTATGGCATACATTGTTTGTGTTGTTGTTTCAGATACTGTAAATTTAGCAGTAACAACGTTAAAGCCTTCTCTTGCAGATAGATTTTCTAATTTTATAGTTAATGCTAATGAATCACTTTTTACATCATTAAACATTGTTACTTTAATTTCATTTTTAATTATTAACTCTGCTGAAACTGCTTTTCCTTGGCTTTCATATACTACCATGCTTATTCCTTCTTCAGAGAATTCCAATTCTTGTATTTGATCCATTAAATTTTCTATTAAAGCTGTTAGTCCATCTATATCTGTATATTCATCTGGTAAACCAATTGCGCTTGCATTTGTTGATATTAAATTTAATGTAATGCTATCTGTTTGTAATTGAGTTAATATTGCAAGTATTAAACTTTTTAATTCAGTACCACTTAAGTCTAACCTATATGAATTACATGTATAACTTTGACCATCATTAGATATAGTAACTCCATTTTGTTTACTATAGTTAGCATCTTTTATCATACCAGAAAGAACTGGTGCATATATCTCTTGTATATGTTTAATATCTTCTTCTGAAAATTGTAATAAATCTGTTTGTGCTGGCATTTCAGATATTGTATCTGGCAAAAATTGTGTTAGCATTGTATCTATTCCTAATTTTTGTGCAAGTACTTTTAAATTATCATTTCTGATTCCTACATAAACATCTTTTACTATTTCGTCTTGCCTTAATGCATATATATCTCCTGTTCTTGCAGCACCAATAGTAAATACGTCTTGTGTTCCATTTACTAATGTTATATCTGTATTTTCTATTTCATTTGCTTTATCATACTTTCCATTTACTTTTAATAATAAGTTCTCTAAACTTTCAGTTAATGGATTTTCGCTTGAGTTCATATCTTCATATCCGATTGTTAATTCACCATTAGTAGTATAAGGCTTTACTTGCTTTAAATTTTCAACTTGCTCTCTTTGAGTGCCTTCACCTGGCTTATATGCTGATATTTGTTCTCCCATATACTTATAAAATAAATCTTTACTTGATTTAAATAAATCTGTTTTTAAAAATAGGAATAACCCTACCCCTGCTATTGCAATAATTAATATAACAATTACAATAGATATTATAATCCACTTTTTCTTTCCGTAATACATACTTCTTTTCCTCCTCTAATTTTATTTTCTTTTGTATTTCGGTATTAAAATTATTCTTTGGCACAACTTCGTTGCTTTAATGCTTCATATATTACTATTCCGGCTGATACAGAAGCATTTAAAGATGTAATTTTGCCTTTCATAGGTATCTTTACTAAGAAATCGCAGTTTTCTTTAACCAATCTACTCATTCCAAAGCCTTCACTACCAATTACAATAGCTATAGGACCTTTAAGATCTTGGTCATAATAATATGTTTTTGTGTCCATGTCTGTTCCACAAATCCATAACCCTTTTTCCTTTAGATATTTTATGGTTTCGTTTATATTATTAACTCTTGCAATTTTCATATGTTCAACTGCACCGGCAGATACTTTGCTTACAGTGCTATTTACACTTGCAGACCTTCTTTTTGGAATTATAATTCCATGTACCCCTGCCGTTTCTGCTGTTCTTATTATCGAACCTAAATTATGCACATCTTCTATTCCATCTAATATTACTACAAAATTATCTTCTTGTCTAGTATTTGCTTCAAATAAAATATCATCAACTTCACAATAATTGAAAGGTGGCACTATAGCTATTACTCCTTGATGATTAACTGTTTGAGCCATTTGGTTTATTTTATTTTTATCAATTTCAGAAACCAAAATTTTTCTTTCCTTTGCCATGGCTATTATTTTATTAATAGAACCATGCTTTTCACCTGCTTGTACAAATATTTTATTTACATCTCTTCCTGATTCTAATAGCTCAATTACTGGATTTCTTCCTTCAATTTGATCTTCATATTCATTTTCTATTTTTTCATTTTCTAATTTTTGTTTGTTTGTATAATTCTTTTCCTGTTTACTATTTTCTAGCTTTTGCTTGTTTATTCGATTTTTTTCTTTATAATTATTTTTCATTTCTAACCCTTCTATTAAATTTTTCTAATCCATATTAAACTTTTTAAGTCATTTATTAATATATTTTAGCTACTCATTCAAAATTTTTTCAACTCTTTTATTGCTGTACTTTATTCATCATTTAATTTAAGAACAGACAAAAATGCCTCTTGTGGTATGTCTACATTTCCTATTTGCCTCATTTTCTTTTTACCTTTTTTCTGCTTCTCTAACAATTTTTTCTTTCTAGTTATATCTCCACCATAACATTTTGCCAAAACATCTTTCCTCATGGCAGATATAGTTTCCCTTGCAATTATTTTTCCACCTATTACTGCTTGAATAGGAATACTAAATAACTGCCTTGGTATTGCTTCCTTTAATTTTTCAATCATTTTTTTACCACGTTCATAACTTGAATCTTTATGAACTATAAATGAAAGTGCATCTACTCCTTCACCATTTACCCAAATATCTAATTTTACTAGATTTGAACGTCTATAATCTTTAAATTCATAGTCAAATGATGCATATCCCTTTGTTTTTGATTTCAGATTATCAAAAAAGTCATAAATTATTTCATTTAATGGAAGTTCATATATTAATGTTACCCTATTTTCATCTAAATATTTCATGTCAACGTAAATTCCTCGCCTATTTTGGCATATGTCCATTACATTTCCAACAAATTCTTTTGGAGTCATTATTTGTGCTGTAACAAAAGGCTCTTCCATATATGATATTTCATTAGGTAGTGGTAAGTCTGCAGGATTATATAATTCCATAATAGTTCCATCCGTTTTATGCACTTTATATATAACTGATGGAGATGTTGTAATTAAGCTTAAATCAAACTCTCTATCGATTCTTTCTTCTATTATTTCCAAATGTAGCAATCCTAAAAATCCACACCTAAACCCAAATCCTAAAGCAGTAGATGTTTCTGGCTCATATTCTAAGGCTGCATCATTTAGTTTTAACTTTTCCAACGCAACTTTCAGATTTTCATAGTCACTTCCATCTACAGGGTATAAACCACAATATACCATTGGGTTTGCTTTTTTATACCCCGGAAGAGGCTCATCTGGTGGATTATCTTTTAGTGCAACAGTATCACCTACTCGTACATCTGAAAGGCTTTTTATACTTGCAGCTATATAGCCTACCTCACCTGCTACTAATTCATCTGCTGGCATATAAGTTCCTGGCTCAAAGCACCCTACTTCTGTTACAACAAATGTATCATTTGATGCCATAAGTTTTATTTCATCTCCAGTTTTTACTTTTCCGTCTCTTATTCTAACATACGCTATTGCTCCTTTATAATCATTATATACAGAATCAAATATTAGCGCTTTTAAAGGTTTATTCACATCTCCTGTTGGAGCTGGCAAGTCTTTTACTATTCTTTCTAATACTTCATCTACATTAAGACCTGTTTTAGCTGAAATACAAGGCGCATCCATTGCTGGAATTCCTATTATATCTTCTATTTCTTTTTTTACCTCATCTGGTCTAGCATTAGGTAAATCTACCTTATTTATAACTGGTAAAATTTCTAAATTATTATCTATTGCTAAATATACATTTGCAAGTGTTTGAGCCTCTACTCCTTGGCTTGCATCTACTACAAGTATTGCTCCATCACATGCTGCCAAACTCCTTGAGACCTCATAATTAAAATCTACATGACCTGGTGTATCTATTAAATTTAACATATATTCTTGTCCATCTTTAGCTTTATAACTCATTCTAACCGCTTGAGACTTTATGGTTATTCCTCTTTCTTTTTCAATATCCATATTGTCTAATACTTGTTCTTCCATCTCTCTTTTTGAAAGAACTCCGGTCATTTCTATTAGCCTATCTGCTAAAGTTGATTTTCCATGATCTATATGTGCAATTATACTAAAATTACGAATATGCTTTTGATCCATATTTCCTCCTTATTTCTCAATTATTTTAGCATATATCATGTAAAACTGCAAGGGAAATTTGGGGACGGTTCTAAAATTCCGGAATTCTGGGACGGTTCTGAAAATCCGGAATTTTAGAACCGTCCCCAAATCCCCCTTGCAGATATTGTCAACTTATGTTAAAATATGATATATTATGTAGAAAAATATATAATTTTTTATATAAATATAAGCTTTTATGCTAGAAAGGATTGCATTTTATGTATAAGTTCATTTCTAAATGTGAAGATGATACTATTAACTTTGCAATGGAATTTGCAAAGGATTTAAAAAAAGGTGATATTGTTGTTTTAACAGGCGAATTAGGTTGTGGCAAAACAAAATTTACTCAAGGTATTTTAAAATATTTTGGTTTAGAAAATGAAATATCTAGCCCTACTTTTACGATTGTTAATGAATATAAAAATAATGATGTAAATATTTATCACTTTGATGTATATCGTTTAGAAGATAGTGATGAATTTTATGCTATTGGTGGAGAAGATTATTTTGAAGATGGTATTTGTATTATTGAATGGGGCGAACTTATTGAAGATATTTTGCCTAAAAAACATATTAAGATTTCATTTAAAAAATTGGAATCAAATTCAGATTATAGAGAACTTACTATTGAAAATTGCGATTAAAATTTAAATTGTATTTTTCAAGCATAAATGTGCGTATTACAAAATGTATATTAAAAAAATATATAAATATGTATAAAAGGAGGATTTTTATGTTAAAAGAATTTAAAGAGTTTGCTACAAAAGGAAATATTATGGACATGGCTGTAGGTGTTATTATAGGTGGTGCTTTTCAAAAAATAGTTACATCTTTAGTTAATGACATTATTATGCCACTAATTACTGTTTTTACAGGCGAGGTAGATTTTTCAAATTTAGTATTTACAATAGGAAATACGCCTATTAAATATGGAGCTTTTATAACGACAATTGTAGACTTTTTAATTATTGCATTTTCTATTTTCATTGCTATTCGCTCATTTAATAAGCTTAGTGCTTCAACAAAAGAAAATCTTGAGAAACTTGCTGATAATAGTAAAATCGCTAAAAAACACAGAAAAAGCCAAGAGACTGAGGAACCAGTTGTTGAACCAACCGTAAAACAATGCCCATTCTGTCTTTCTGAAATTCCATATCATGCTACAAGATGTCCACATTGTACCTCTTCTTTAGAAGAAGCTGTTACTAGTGATAAATAATTATATTTAATTGTTAATTTTAAAATGGTTCTAAAATATAGTATTTGACAAAATCAAATAATCTGTGTATAATAATTATAGGAAATGGAGAAACCACAAACATGGTTTTCCACGTTATAGAAAAAAACACATCTACAACGTTCAAATTACAGATGTGTTTTTTATTTATTCCTTATTTGTCCACTGTATAAATATAATTGCTAATAAGGCTACGTTTATGGTTGTTGAAATCATCAATCCTTTAATAAGAAAAATTAGAAATTCTATCATAAACAGTCGAGTAAAATTAGGTATCTCTACCTAAAGTCCTCACAGAATCCGTGCATGCGACTT
>CANQRI010000068.1 GCA_947626235.1 uncultured Clostridia bacterium
TGTTAACCTATGATCATCATCTAAGTTTATCGTTGGACTATGGAAATTTCCTTCTACTATATACCCTTTATCACTGGTTTCCGTTACTGAATTTATAATATCTTCACCCGTTCCTCCTATCGATGTTGCCCATTCTATTTCTCCTACACTACTATATTTTATTAGCATTCCATCTACAGAACCTGCACTTGTTAACCTATGATTAGCATCTAAATCTATATCTTCATAGTCAAAGTATCCTCCAATAACAAAACATCCATCTTTTGTTGTGAAACTGTTTACTATTTTAAACTCATTACTTAAATAGTTTTCATCATCTTTTCCATATATCTTTTCCCAATCTACATTAACTTCCACCTCTGAGTTTGCCTTTACCGAAAACAATGTTGCATTAGCCAATCTATAGCCATTATCTATATTCTCTACTTCTAATGCTTTATATTGTCCTTCTGCTAAATTTTCACTTAACTCTCCTTCGCTATTTGTACATAATGTATAGTATTCTTTTCCGTTTATTATTTCCTTTGTTCCTAATATCTCTCCTTTATTATTTTTAGCAGGTTCCTCACCATCTTCTATACTGTATATAACAAATTTTGTACTTGCTTTTAACTTTCCTTCTTTTATTTCTACATTTTTACCTGCTTTTGGCATATTAAATAGCACAACTAATAATATTACTATTAATAGTAATATTGCTATAAATATGACCCCCCCCACGAACATTTTTTCGTGTTGTTTCATACTATTTTTCTTCGTTTCTTTACTCATTTGTTTTCCTCCATATAACTACTTTTTATTTACATATATTTAATCATTTTCATATATCTTTGTCAATAGTTATTTTTTCCATAAATCCTTTAGTTATTTGTACTTCAATAAAATGTAATCAATCCTTTTATTTCTATACTTAAAAAAATCATTTGCCAAAACATTTAATTTTTTCGAAAATTTGTTTGACATTTTTTATTGTTTATTGTATACTATATCAAAACAGATTTTCGCTATATAAATTTTATTATGAAAGGGGTTTAACAATGGAAATTGCAGATAAATTAAAAATACTAGCCGATTCAGCCAAATACGATGCTTCTTGTAGTTCATCTGGAAGCAATCGAGGAAATACCAAAGGTGGTATTGGAAATGGTAATGTTTCAGGTATTTGTCATAGTTGGGGAGCTGATGGCAGATGTATTTCTTTATTAAAAATTCTAATGAGTAATTGCTGTGTTTACGATTGTAAATACTGCATTAATAGATGTACCAATACTGTTCCCCGTGCCACTTTTACCCCTAGAGAAATTGCAGATTTAACTATTCAATTTTATAAACGAAATTATATTGAAGGTTTATTTTTAAGTTCAGCTGTTATAAAAAATCCTGATTACACTATGGAAAAACTATATGAAACAATACTTATTTTAAGAAAAGAATATAAATTCAATGGATATATTCATGTAAAAACAATCCCTGGTTGCAGTCAAGAACTAATAGATAAATTAGGCACTTTAGTGGATAGAACTAGCATAAATATTGAACTTCCATCAGAAGCTAGTTTAAAATTGCTTGCACCAGAAAAGGAAAAAGCAGGCATACTTTCACCTATGAATTATATTGCAAAAAATATATCAATATCTAAACAAGAAAAATCTATTCATAAGCCAAAGTTTGTTCCAGCAGGGCAAACTACACAGCTTATGGTAGGCGCTACTCCTGAAACAGATTTAAAAATAATGAAGCTATCTGAAAGTTTATATACAAAATTAAAATTAAAAAGAGTTTATTATTCTGCTTATGTTTCTATTAATGAAGATTCTTTATTGCCTGCATTAAAAGAACCTCCCCTACTTCGTGAAAATAGGTTATACCAGGCAGATTGGCTTCTTCGTTTTTACAATTTTACTATGGATGAACTATTGGACGAAACACATCCTAATTTTAATCCATTGCTAGACCCAAAATGTGACTGGGCACTTAGGCATTTAGAACAATTTCCTGTTGAAATAAATCGCGCTGACTATCATACTCTGTTAAGAGTTCCGGGTATTGGCGTTACATCTGCCAAAAGAATTATGACTGCAAGGCGTGCATTCAACCTTAAATTTGAGGACTTAAAAAAATTAAGAGTAGTACTAAAACGTGCTCGATATTTTATTACTTGTGACGGAAAATATTTCGACCAAATACAACATTTTAGTGAAAACTTTATTTCTGAAAACTTGTTATTTTTAGAACGATTATCCTCTGAAAACCAAAATACTTTTGAACAACTTTCTTTATTTACTAACTTTAACAAAGATGCTCATGTAAATTCTAACTATAGTTTATTGCCTACTAAAGAAGATAAAGTAAAAGCTTTAACTGGTAGCTTATAGAGCGCTAATGTATGTATATTCATGCCGTGAAATAAATAGAAATTTTTTATAGAAAGGATTAATAAAATGCAAAATTTAATATACCTTTATGATGGTAGTTTCGAAGGGTTACTTACAATAGTATTTAATGTATATGTAGAAAATGTATTTCCTCAAGTGATTGTAAGCGAAGAAAAATATATACCAAATATATTAGATACAACTAAAATAATAGAAACTAATTTTGAAAAATCTCAAAGAATTTTCAATGGTATAGTAAAAAATATTTCTTATGATGCACTATACCACTCTTATTATGCCTTTTTAAGTAATGATGAAAATAAAGAAATTAATATAGTTCAATATTTAGTTTATGGCTTCCATGTAGGTCCTAAAATAAACACTATGCTTAGTGTTAATTTTGTTGCAAACGTCCATTATATGCGCAAAAAAATGCTTCACGAAGCTCACCGCTTAAAGGGTTTACTTCGTTTTCAAGAAGTTAACAAAAATTTATTTTATGCTTCTATTCATCCAGATAATAACGTTATAGAAACTGTGGGGCATCATTTTATTAGAAGGCTTCCAACTCAAAACTTTATTATCCATGATAAAAATAGGAATATACTATTTTTATATAACACTAAAGATTATTGCATTGTACCTGCTGAAAACTTTAATATTCCTCAAATTACAGATGAAGAAAAGAAATATCAAAAACTTTGGAAATCTTTTTTTGAAACTATCGCGATTAAGGAAAGAAAAAATAGTAAACTACAAATGCAATTTATGCCAAAAAAATATTGGCAAGATTTAGTAGAAAAAAACGTCTAAAACATTATTGGTATAAAGTATAAAAAGCACGTAATAGCTTGGGTAAAGCTAAAAGTATTTGAAAAATAGCTTGGATTAGACAAAAAAGTATTTAAAATAACTTTGTTAAAGTCAAAAAAATAGCACATACTATATAGCAAGTATGCACATATTTTATTATAATAAGCTATAACTGCAAATCTTTTCTCATGTTTTTTAGCATGTTGCAACTTTCATCAAGCTTATTTTGTTCTTCTTGCGTTAAATCCAATTTAATAATTTCGCGCACTCCATTTTTATTAATAACTGCTGGCACTCCAATGTAAATATCATCTTCGCCATATTCCCCATTTTCCAAATAAGTAGAAACTGTTAAAATTGCATTTTCATCATCTAATATCGCTCTTACTATTCTATTTAAAGACATTCCAATTCCATAATATGTTGCCTTTTTCTTTTCTATTATTTCATATGCAGCATTTACAACCCCTTCATGGATTTTCTGTAAATCCTCCATAGGATGAGAATTATCTTTCATTATATCTATCATTTTTTTACAGCCAATATATGCATGGTTCCATGGTACAAATGATGAATCTCCATGTTCACCCATAATATATGCATGAACATTTTTACTAGATAACTTAAAATAATCAGCAATTAAAAACCTTAACCTCGCTGTATCTAGTACCGTTCCAGAACCAATAACCTTATTTTTAGGAAATCCTGACTCTTTATATACTATATAAGTCATTAAATCAACTGGGTTACTTGCCACAATAAATACACCATTAAATCCACTTGCAACTATATCTTTTGTAATTTGCTTTATTATTTTGGCATTAGTGGAAGCTAGCTCTAACCTTGATTGACCTGGCTTTTGCGCCACTCCTGCAGTTATAACTACTATTTCTGCATCACTACAATCACTGTAATCACCTGCTTTAATAATCATCTTTTGGGGTGCAAATGGCAACCCATGAGATAAATCCATTTCCTCCCCTTTTGTTTTTTCCTTGTCTATATCTATTAAAACAAGTTCATTTATTCCACCTCTATTTAACATGGAATATGCCATGCTCATACCAACAAAGCCTGTACCAACTAAAACAACTTTCTCTCTTTTCATAAAACCTCCTGTAATTTCAATTGTTAAACTATCAGGGACGTTGTTAAATAGTTTAGCAAGCTAAACTATTTAACAACGTCCCTGATAGTTTAACAACAATATTTCAAATATTTCAATAGTTTAAATTTCATATTTTTCCTTTTTGCTATAACTTGTATGTAAATATTTGTGTGCTACATGACTTCCTGCTTTTCCAAAAAATTCTTTATAAATTTGTTTTAATGCTGGATTTTCATGTGATTTTCTTATAACACTTTTTTCATCTATTGAATATAGACTATTTGCTCTTAATTTTCTTACATCAACTGTTGCTCTTGTTTTAGAATCTTTTATAGGTTGGCCTCCACCCATTACACATCCTCCTGGGCAAGCCATTATTTCTATAAAATGATACTCACATTTTCCGTCTTTTATTTTGTCCATTATTTTTCTTGCATTTGCTAAACTACTTGCTACTGCTATTTTTACTTCTTTTCCTGCTATGTTTAAAGTAGCCTCTTTTATTCCTTTTTCTCCTCTTATTTCTTTGTACTCTATATCTTTTAAGTCTTTACCTTCTAAAGTGTCTGCTGCTGTTCTTAAAGCTGCTTCCATAACTCCACCAGTAGTTCCAAATATTGCTCCTGCACCTGTTGCTTCTCCCATTGGATCATCAAAATTGCTATCTTCCAAGTTTTCGAAGTCAATGTTTGCTTGTCTTATCATTCTTGCCAATTCTCTTGTTGTTAATACATAGTCAACATCTCTTAATCCATCTACTTCCATTTCTTCTCTAGATGCTTCATATTTTTTTGCTATACATGGCATCACAGATACCATTACTATTTTTTTAGGGTCTATATCATATTTTTTTGCAAAATATGATTTAACAATTGCTCCAAACATTTGATGTGGTGATTTACATGTTGACAAATGGTCTAATAATTCTGGATAGTTCTTTTCTGCAAACCTTACCCAGCCTGGGCTACAAGATGTTATCATTGGAAGAACTCCTCCATTTGTTAGTCTTTCTACAAATTCATTTGCTTCTTCCATTATTGTAAAATCTGCACCTGTATTTGTATCAAACACTTTATCAAACCCTAATTGCTTAAGTGCTGTAACCATTTTTCCTTTTACATTAGTTCCTATTTTCATGCCAAATTCTTCACCAAGAGCTACTCTAACTGCAGGTGCTGTTTGAACAACTACATAACTATCTTCATCATTTATTTTATCCCAAACTTCGTTAATATATTCCTTTTCTCTTAAAGCTCCTGTAGGGCAACTTTGAATACATTGTCCACAAAATGTACAGTCAACATCATTTAAGCTACAATCATAAGTTGTTGATATTGTTGAAGTAAAGCCTCTGCTTGTGCAGTCAATAGCTCCAACATTTTGAACTTTTTTACATGTTGCAACACATCTTCTACATAAAACACATTTATTAAAATCTCTAACTATTGCAGGTGATTTATCGTCTATTTCGTGTTCTAACTTTTCACCTTCATATTCAATTTCACGAATGTTTAATTTTTTTGCCAACTGTTGTAATTCACAATTTCCACCTCTTACACAAGTTAAGCAGTCTATATGATGGTTAGATAAAATTAAGTCTAATATAGTTTTTCTTGCTTCTAGTATTTCAGGTGAATTTGTTCTTACAACCATTCCTTCTTCTGCTACTTGAATACATGAAGTAGCAAAACCTTTTCTGCCTTCTATTTCTACTATACACATTCTACAATCTCCAGCCATATTTATACCTTTTAAAAAGCATAGGGTTGGAATATCTATACCATTTTGTCTTGCCGCTTCTAGTATAGTAGTATTTTCTTTAACTTGAACTTGTTTTCCATCTATAGTTAAGTTTATCATATTTTCCTCCTTCTAGCCCCTTTTTAAGGGACGGACATTTTTGTTCGTTTTCCGAACGCTACATTTTATTTAATTCTAACCTCTAACTATGGCTTTAAATGGGCACTTGTCAACACATGTACCACATTTTATACATTTACTTGTATCTATTACATGTGGTTGTTTTACTTCGCCACTTATTGCATTTACCGGGCAGTTTCTCTTGCAAAGTCCGCAACCCTTACATTTATCTGGTTGTATTTTTAAATTGCATAATGCCTTACAATACCCTGCAGGACATTTACCATTCATAACATGTTCTTCATATTCATTTCTAAAATATTTTAATGTACTTAATACTGGGTTTGGTGCAGTTTGACCTAATCCACATACTGCTGATTTCTTTATACTATTTGCTAATTTTTCTAGCTTTTCTATGTCGCCTTGTTTAGCTTTTCCTTCGCACATTCTTTCTAGTATTTCAAGCATTCTCTTTGTACCAATTCTACAAGGTGTACATTTTCCACAACTTTCACTTACTGTAAAGTCTAAATAGAATCTTGCTATATCTACCATACACTTTGTTTCGTCCATTACAATTAGTCCACCAGATCCCATCATTGAACCTATTTTAGAAAGTGATTCATAATCTATTGGTGTATCTAAATGTTCTTCTGGTATACATCCTCCTGAAGGTCCACCAGTTTGAGCTGCTTTAAATTTTCTGCCATTTGGTATTCCTCCACCTATATCAAAAACAATTTCTCTTAAAGTAGTTCCCATTGGTACTTCTACTAGTCCAACATTGTTTACGTTTCCTCCTAATGCAAATACTTTCGTTCCCTTTGAAGTTTCTGTTCCAATGCTTGAATACCACTTTGCTCCATTTATAATAATTCTTGTAACATTTGCATATGTTTCAACATTATTTATTAAAGTTGGTTTTCCAAATAATCCACTATTTGCAGGATATGGCGGCTTTAATCTTGGTTGACCACGTCTACCTTCTATTGACTCTAAAAGTGCTGTTTCTTCTCCACAAACAAAAGCTCCGGCTCCTAATCTAATATCA
>CANQRI010000069.1 GCA_947626235.1 uncultured Clostridia bacterium
GGTGGAAGATGGGACTCGAACCCACGGCCTCCAGTGCCACAAACTGGCGCTCTAACCAACTGCGCTACATCCACCATATTGGAAACTGCAGTTTATAAACTGCAGTTTCTATTTTAACTTATTTTTTTCGTATTGTCAATCAATTTTATAAATTTAACTGTAAATTACTGAAATTTTAAAAAATTGATTATGCTAACACCAATATTACTAATATTTGTTTAATCTGCCTTTGCCCAAATTACTAATCTTTGTTTTACATCTTCTGTACAAGTAGATAATGAAATTTCTCTTCTTCCATTAGTATCTCTCATCATAAAGTCGGCATCTTCAGCTGTTGTTAAGTATTTATTATATACCTCATATTCTACCCTTCTACCTCTTATGTCTGTTATATATATTTTGTCGCCATATTGTATGTTTTTATTATTTGAGAAAAATGTGCCATTTCTATAATTATGACCAACTATTGTTACATTTCCAGGTTCATTTAATAACTGCAAATCTAATGGATATAATACAGCTACAGCCTTTTTTATGTTTTCTCCTGTAACTTTATTTAATATTGATTTTTTTAAACCTGTTCTTGGTATTTCTATTACTCCTATAGCTCCATTAATAATAGTTGATGATGAACTTCCCCCAGAAGAGCTTCCACCATTTTGTGTAGGTTGTTGTATTAAAGGAACTTCTATCTCATTAAGATCACTTTCAGTTTCGTTTGTAGTTGTATTTTCCTTTTGCTTATTGTTTTTAGTATGTTCAGCGATAAACTGATCCGCATCTTGAGTTCCTTCAGCATCATTACTTGCTGTTATTATAAAATTTACTAATAGAAAGCCTAATAAACCAACTATTGCTATTATAACTATTATTAGTGTTATCGTAAGGAATTTTCCATATTTACTTTCTAACATACTACCTTCCTCCTCTGTAAATTCTATATAAATACTATTGATTACTCATAAAATTAACACTACATTTATTATAACACATTTTTTGCCCTTTTTCTACATTTTTTTCTAACTTATTGTACTATTTTATTATTAAAATTACGATAAAATTTTTTAATTAAGATTTTCCTAATTTTAATCAATTTTCCAATTAAAATTATCCTACTATTTTAGCACCTAATTTTTTTCCTCCTAAAATGTGAAAATGAATATGCATTACTTCTTGACCTGAATCTTTTCCACAGTTTGCAATAACTCTAAAGCCTTGTTCTTCAAAGCCTTGTTCTTTTGCAATTTTATTTATTGTAGTATATATTTTTCCAATTAATAATTCATCACTTTCTTTTAAGTCTGTTAACATTGATATATGCTTTTTAGGAATTACTAAAATATGAATTGGTGCTGCCGGGTTAATATCTTTAAATGCTAATACTTCATCATCTTCATATACCTTTTCTGATGGTATTTTACCTTCTACTATTTTACAAAAAATACAATCTTCCATTTTAATTTCATTCCTTTCATTTTATTATTTTTCAAGCACTGCTTTTATTCTTCTTATACCAGCTGAACTTGCTTCTTCTTTTTTAATTTTGAAAGTTCCAAGTTCTTCTGTATTCTTTACATGTGGTCCACCACATAATTCTTTAGAAACATCGCCTATTGTGTACACTGTAACTACATCTGGATATTTTTCTATAAACATACACTCTGCTCCAGATTTTATTGCATCTTCTTTTTTCATTTCTTCTACTGTTACAGGTATTGCTTGTTTTATCCATTCATTAACTAAATCTTCTACCTTTTGCTTTTCTTCTTCTGTTAATTTATGGTCACAGTTAAAGTCAAATCTCATTCTCTCTGTAGTAATATTTGAACCTCTTTGATGAATATTTGGGTCTACTACTTTCTTTAATGCTGCATTTAAAAGATGTGTTGCTGTATGATACCTTGTTTCTATTTCTCCATTTCCAGCTAAACCACCCTTAAATCTTTGTTCAGAACCTGCTCTTGACTTTTCTTGATGTTCTTTAAATTTCTCGTTAAATCCTTCCTTGTCAACTTCTATTCCCTGCTCTTCTGCAAGTTCTACAGTTAATTCTAATGGGAAACCATATGTATCATATAATTTAAATGCTAAATCTTTATTTAATACTTTTGAGTCCAAATTTGATACTATTTTTTCAAATTCCTTTAAGCCTTTCTCTAATGTTCTATTGAATTTATTTAGCTCGTTTGTTAATACATCTAATATTACTTGTTTATTTTTAGCTAATTCATCATAATATTTTTCATATTTTTCTATTATCATTTCTGCTAATACTCTTTCAAATCCGCTATTTAAATCTATTCCAATTTTTTTAGCATGACGAATCATTCTTCTAATTAATCTTCTTAAAATATAGCCTTGATCTGTATTAGAAGGTTTTATTCCAGAGTTATCACCAGCTATAAATACAGCTGTTCTAATATGATCTGCTATAATTCTTATACTTTTAGCATCTTTTTCATAACTTGTAGTTGACATTTCTTCTATTTTGTCTACAACATCTTTCCATATAGATGTTAGGTAGTTATCATCAACTCCCTCTAATATTGCAACTGTTCTTTCTACACCCATTCCTGTATCTACATTTTTCTTTGGAAGATCTTTTACAGTTCCATCTGCAAATTTTTCATATTGCATAAATACATTGTTCCAAATTTCTACCCATCTTTCATCATCTGGATCATGTTTTACTGGTACTGGATCATTGCTTCTCCAATAAAAAATCTCTGTATCTGGTCCACAAGGTCCTGTTTCCCCTGCAATCCAAAAATTATTTTCTTTGCTTAAATAACTTATTCTTTCCTCTGGTATACCTAAACTTTTCCAAATTCCTGCTGATTCTTCATCTCTTGGTATACTTCCATCTCCTTCAAATACTGTTACAGCTAGCTTCTCTACTGGTATATTTAAAACTTTTGTTAAAAATTCAAAACTCCAACTTATAGATTCTTGTTTGAAATAATCTCCTAAACTCCAATTTCCTAACATTTCAAAAAAAGTATGATGAGTTTTATCTCCTATTGAATCTAAATCGTTTGTTCTTACACATTTTTGATAATCACAAAGTCTTGTTCCTAAAGGGTGCTTTTGACCCATTAAATATGGCACTAATGGTTGCATTCCAGCTGTATTAAATAATACACTTGGATCATTTTCTGGAACCACTGGTGCAGATGGTATTTGAACATGACCTTTACTTACAAAAAAGTTTATATATAAATCTTTTAAATTTGTTTTGTCCATTTAAAATTACATCCTTTCCTTCTATTAAAACATATATCTTTAATTAAATAATTTTTATTAGCTTGGCCTATTATATTACATTTCTTCATATTTTGCAACTAATATAATAGCCTATAAATTCTTTTAATAAATACTACCCAGCTATTAATTCTAAATTTTCTGTTTTTTGTATTTTAACTGTAGTAATTGTATTTTCTATTGGCTTATATTTCATTTTTACAACTTTATAGTTAGTAGTATGACCTTTTACAAAATCTCCATCTTTTTCTTCCCACAATACTTTTAATTCTTTGCCTATTTCTTCATTATTATATCTTTCTTCATTTTCATTAGATAAAGCAATTAATTTTCTACTTCTTTCTTCTTTTAGATTTCCGTCTATTTGGTTTGGCATTACAGCTGCCTTTGTTCCTTTTCTTTGCGAATATTTAAAAATATGCATTTTATAAAAATTTATATTTTTTAAAAATTCGTATGTATGATTAAATTCTTCTTGTGTTTCGCCAGGAAATCCAACTATAATATCTGTTGTTAATGCTACATTTGGATATGCTTTTCTTAATAATTTAGTAACATTTTTAAACTGTTCTGTTGTGTACCTTCTATTCATTCTTTTTAGTGTTTCATCACACCCACTTTGAAGTGATAAATGAAAATGGTCACATATTTTTTCTAATTTAGTTAGTCTATTTAAAAATTGCTCTGTAATTATTGTTGGCTCTAGTGATCCTAATCTAATCCTTTCTATTCCGCCTATTTCATTTAATTTTTCTAATAAATCTATTAAGGTAATTCCATCTTTAAAATCTTTTCCGTATGATGCAATATGTATGCCTGTTATTACTATTTCTTTTATGCCTTGCTTTGCTATTTTTTCTACTTCATTTACTATACTTTCTATTTTTCTGCTTCTAACTCTTCCCCTTGCATATGGAATTATACAATATGTACAAAACCTATCACAACCATCTTGTATTTTTATTACTGCTCTTGTTTTTTCTGTGTAAGTGGTTTCTCCAAAATCTAAAAATTCTTTTTGACTCATTACATCTGTTACAATTTGCTTTCCTTTTCTTTTAAATCCAGCAGTATCTGACTTATTCTTATTTGCTGTAGTTTTATCTGCATTATTTTTAGTAGTAGAACCAGCATTTTCAGCCATATATTCTTCTACGTATTGCACAATTTTATTCTTCTCGTTCACACCACATATTAAATCTATTTCTTCAATTTTTTCTAACTCTTCTTTTGCTACTTGTGCATAACAACCACATGCTACTAATATTGCATCTTTATTTATTTCCTTTACCTTTCTTAACATTTGCCTTGACTTTCTATCTGCCATATTGGTAACTGTACATGTATTTATTATATATATATCCGCTTTTTCATCAAACTCAACTATTTCGTAATTGTTTTTTATAAATTGCTCTATCATTGCATTCGTTTCATATTGATTTACTTTACAACCGCAATGTGCAAAATGCTACTTTCTTACTCATATTTATTCATACTTTTTTATAAAACTTACTATATTTTATAGTCATTTTATAAAATTTCGTATTCCTCTCTTTCCATATAAAATCTAATATATTTTATCACATTATTCTTGTATTTTGAAGTATTTTTTTATTTTTTGTTGTATTTTATGTAAAAGGGTTGCTTTCACTTTTTTCTTTGCACATCTTTACAAAAGTTCAAATTACAATAAAAAAATTGTAGTGAACATAAAAAAATTTGAAAAATACTTCCATTTCTAGCAAATATGTGATATAATAGTATTGTTATAAAGTTTTAGAAAATATTAGGAGGAATATAAATATGGTAGAAACAATTATATCAATAGTAGTCACATTATTAATAATTGCCCTTTTAGCTTTTCTCATATTTAAATCAATAAAAGTAGTAAAGCAATCAGAGGTATACATTATAGAAAGACTTGGTAAATTTCATAAAGTAGCAGATGCCGGTCTTACATTTATAATTCCATTTATAGATCACATTCGTAGTGTAGTAAGCTTAAAGCAACAAACACTTGATATACCACCTCAAGAGGTTATTACCAAGGATAACGTTACAATAACAATCGACACTGTTGTTTTCTATAGAATAATCGATCCTGCAAAAGCAGTTTATGAAATTCAATCTTTAAGAAAAGGACTTGAATACTTATCTCTTACAACTATACGTGATATAGTTGGTAAAATGTTATTAGATGAAACATTTAGTTCAAGAGATGAAATCAACGTTTCATTAAAAGCAAGTTTAGACGATTCTACATTCCAATGGGGTTGTAAAATAGATAGAGTTGAAATAAAAGATATTACTCCTCCAGCAGATATAAGAGACGCAATGGAAAAAGAAATGAATGCTGAAAGAAATAAAAGAGCTTTAATATTAGAAGCCGAAGGTAAAAAACAATCTGCTATAACTCTTGCAGAAGGTAAAAAAGCTGCAGCTATATTAGAAGCCGAAGCCGAAAGAGAAGCAAAAATTAGAACTGCTGCTGGTGAAGCAGAAGCCATTAGAAAAGTTGCTGAAGCTAAAGCTAAAGAAATAGAAGATGTTTATTCAGCTATGATGAAATCTAAACCAGATGATAGATTAGTACAATTAAAATCTTTAGAGGCATTAAAAGAAGTTGCAAACGGTGAATCTAACAAAGTATTTATTCCTTTCGAAGCAACATCTGCTCTTGGAAGTTTAGGTGCAATAAAAGAAGTTATGTCTGAAGATAAAAAACATAAAGAATATGATAAAGATGACAAAGAAGATAATGAAGATAAATCTGACGATAATAAAAAAGAATAAAATACATAAAATTACTCCAGTTGTAAAAACTGGAGTTTTTATTTATATTTATATATTATTAATTACTTGGTTATTGACAAAACTTTAAATCTCATAACGCCGGCTGGTGCTTGAACTTCTACTATTTCATTTTTCTTAGCACCTAACAAAGCTGCACCAATAGGAGATTCGTTTGAAATTTTATTTTGTGATAAATCAACTTCAGTTGAACCTACTATAGTGTATGTTTGCTCCTCTTCAAACTCCATATCATACACTTTAACGACATTTCCTACCTGAACTGTTTTTGTGTCAATTTCTGCTTCGTCTATTATTTTTGCATATCTTATTTTGTTTTCCAAATCTGCTATTTTTGCCTCATTTTCTGCTTGAGCTGTTTTTGCCTCATCATATTCTGAATTTTCTGATAAATCTCCAAAACCTAATGCCACTTTTATTCTTTCAGCAACTTCTGCTCTTTTAGTAGTTCTTAGGTAATCTAATTCCTGTTCAAGTTTGTCGTATCCTTCTTGTGTTAACAATACTTCTTTGTTTTCCTCCATTACTACTATACCTCCTTGTCTTGATGTTATTTATTTTTGATTTTTATATATTATATCTACATTTTTATTTTTGTCAATATTTTTTTCAAATATTTCACATTTTATGTATTAAAAATTTTCAATATATTACCAGTTTATTTTGCATTTTTTTGCACATTATATGTATTGAAAACAAAAATTTTCAAATCTCATTTTTTAGGAGGTGAAAACAAAATGACAAATTCAAATTCTAAAGTAGTTCCAGAAGCAAGAGAAGCTTTAAATAAATTCAAATATGAAGTAGCTTCAGAAGTTGGCGTAACTTTAAAAGACGGATATAATGGAAATTTATCTTCAAGAGATGCTGGAAGAATAGGTGGAAACATGGTTAGAAAATTAATACAACAAGCTGAAAGCCAAATGAAATAGTTTTAACTTAAGATATAATCGAGTAGAGGATAATTCTTAATGAATTTCTCCCCTCTCACACCACCGCACGTACCGTTCGGGTATA
>CANQRI010000070.1 GCA_947626235.1 uncultured Clostridia bacterium
TATTAGTAGTTGAACATGATGAAGATACCATGTATGCAGCAGATCAAATTATAGATATTGGCCCAGGTGCTGGTGTTCATGGTGGAAATGTTTTGGCACAACGGAACAGCTGAAGAAATTAAGAAAGTAGAAGGTTCAATTACTGGTGCATATTTAAGTGGTAGAAAACAAATTCATGTACCTGAAAAACGTAGGAAATCTAATGGTAGAGCAATAGAAGTAAAAGGTGCCGAAGAACATAATTTAAAAAATGTTAATGTAAAATTTCCATTGGGTCAATTTATATGTGTAACAGGTGTATCAGGTTCTGGTAAAAGTACACTTGTAAATGAAATATTATATAAAACAATTGCTAAAGAGTTAAATGGCTCAAATGAAAGACCAGGTAAATGTAAAGAAGTAAAAGGAATAGAAAATATAGATAAAATAATAAATATAGATCAATCTCCAATAGGAAGAACACCTCGTTCAAACCCTGCTACATATACAGGTGTATTTGACAACATTAGAGATTTATTTGCAGGCACAAACGAAGCAAAAATGCGTGGCTATGATAAAGGAAGGTTTAGTTTCAATGTTCAAGGTGGTAGGTGCGAGGCTTGTAATGGTGATGGTGTATTAAAAATAGAAATGCACTTTTTAGCAGACATATATGTGCCTTGTGAAGTTTGTAAAGGAAAAAGATATAACAAGGAAACTTTAGAGGTAAAATATAAAGGAACAACAATAGCAGATGTATTAGATATGACTGTTGAAGAAGCATTAGAATTTTTCAAAAATTTGCCAAAAATTAAACAAAAAATACAAACTTTATATGATGTAGGTTTAGGTTATATAAAATTAGGTCAGCCTTCTACGACTCTTTCTGGAGGCGAAGCACAACGTATAAAACTTGCAACAGAACTTTCTAAAAAAGCAACTGGAAAAACTTTATATATATTAGATGAGCCAACAACTGGTCTTCATATTGCAGATGTTCATAGATTAGTAGATATTTTGCAAAGATTAGTTGATACAGGTAATACAATAATTGTTATTGAACATAATTTGGATTTAATAAAAACAGCAGACCACATTATAGATTTAGGTCCAGAAGGTGGTGATAAAGGCGGACAAGTTATTGCAATAGGTACACCAGAGCAAGTTGCTAGAAACGAACAGAGTTATACAGGTCAGTTTTTGAAGAGATACTTATAATTATATTGATTTTTTAAACATATTATGTTATATTTGTTAAGTATCAATGTAAAAAAAACTTTCAAGGAGGACAAGATGAGCAGATACGACTATGATGACAAGTACGACGAATTAGAAGAAATAATTCTGGGAAGGCGCGAAAAAAGAATTCTAGATGCTGAAGATGAATTAAGCAGTAAGGGTTATGTGAATGACGGCAATGGCACCTATTATGATCCTAATGATGTCACTCGCTCAACTTGCACAATTGATCCGACTAACGGACAAATTCATTATGAAATGTAAAAATAATGAGGCACTATAATTATAGTGTCTCATTATTTTTCTTTTATTAGTCTAAAGTTTTTTCTATAGATCTACGAGTCCACTTTCTATTAGACTCTTTTTCACCTGCTTTGTAACCATCATTATAACCGGTTTTGTAAATTATATCATAGAGAAGAAACAGTGTTATTGAACATCCGAAGGATGCTCCTAAACATGAACCAAACCAGTTAGAAAATGGAGTTTGTACCAATAAATTAACAATGGCACAAACTAAAAACATTACTACGCCGTACAAGATAGAAAGACTAATTTTTTTCATTTTCATAAAGTTCTCCTTTGCCAAATGGCGGTGAGACTAATTAATAAGTAACTTTTTACATTATAGAGCAATACTGTAAAAAAGTCAATTTTATGTAATAAAGTATATATGCAATTCGACTGTAATAAATGAAAAAGAGAGCATTTATTAAAATAAACATTGCTCTCTTATTGTATTTCAAATTATCTGTTGTTATTATTTTGATTGTTTTGATTATTTTTGCTGTTATTATTGTTGTTTTGGTTATTCTTATTGTTGTTATTGTTATTATTTTTTTCTGACATATAAATGCACCTCCAATTCTAACCGTTATAGTATTGTAAAATAGGAAGAAATCATCAATAAAAAAATCAATTCTATAACTTTAGTTATAAATATTTTGAACAATATTAAAAAAAATATTCAAAAAATCGTTTTTTTATATTATAATAAATAAACAAACTATTTATATTTAGCGAATTTGAAAGGATTGATTGATATATGTCAAATATAGTAATTGGAATCGAAGGATTGGTAGGAAGTGGAAAAACCGCTATATGTAGGGAATTATTGAAAAAAATTCCAAATAGCATAGTACTTCATGGAGGAAATTTATATAGAGGTGCAGTTTATGCATTGATGCGTAAAAATAAAGAAATAGCAGAAGATATAAATAATATAAAAAGTAATTTAAAAAATATTGATATTTCAGAAATTATGAAAAAATTAAAAGTTGAATTTAAATTAGAAAATAGGGAAACAGTAGTATATGTAGATGGTGAAAAAGTAAATGAGGAAGATTTACAGTCAGATAAAGCTTCTATGGCCGTTTCTATGGCCGGAAATTCAGCAGATAATAGTAATTTATTTATATATTTAAGAAAAATTATAGATGATTATAAAAAGCAATATAATGTTATTGTTTCAGGTAGGGCAATTATGGAAATTTATCCAAATATTGATTATCACTTTTTTATAACCGCTTCTTTAGACGAAAGAGTAAAAAGAAAAAGAAATCAATATAACCAAAGTATTCCAATAGAAGAACTTACCGAACATATAAAACAAAGAGATAAACTTCAAGAGGCATCTGGTTTTTATAAAAAATATGATAATACAATAACAGTAGATGTAACAAACTGTAAAACAATAGAAGAATCAACAAATGAAGTTTATAAATATATAAAAGAATTTGTTGTAGTTTAAAAAATACTTGCACTTTATTAAAAAATGTCATATATAATATATAAAAAATGTTGGGGGGAAAATAATGGAATTTGTAAACGCAAGACTAGAAGAATTTAACAAATACATAATAGGGAAAAAAGTAGCAATAATTGGTATAGGGGTGAGTAATGTACCATTATTAGATTATTTTTATAGTAGAAATAGCTATGTAACTGTATTTGATAATAGAGAAGAAGGAAAAATAGATGAAGAAATAATTCAAAAAATAAAAAGATATAATATGAAATATTTTTTTGGAGAAGGAAATCTTGAACATTTAGAAGGGTTTGATATAATTTTTCGTTCTCCAAGTGCATTACCTACTATACCAGAAATAGAAAGAGAAATGGAAAAGGGTACTATTGTTACATCTGAAATTGAGTTAGTTTTAAAATTAGCTCCATGCAAAGTTATTGGTGTAACAGGAACTGAAGGAAAAACAACAACAACAACTATTATTTATGAAATAGTAAAAAAAGCAGGATATAAATGTTTTTTAGGTGGAAATATAGGAAAACCAATCTTTACCAAAATAAATGAAATGAGACCAGAGGATATTGTTGTATTAGAATTAAGTAGTTTTCAGCTAATGGATATGGATGTAAGTCCAAATATATCTGTTGTAACAAATATCTATCCAGATCACTTGAATGTACATAAAACTTATGAAGAATATCAAGAAGCTAAAAAGAATATTTTTAAATATCAAGATGAAACAGGAATTACTATATTAAATAGAGACAATGATATTACATACGGTTTTGCAAAAGACGTTGTAGGTAAAAAAATATTTTTTAGCAGTAAATATAAATTAGATGATGGTTATATATATGACAAAGAAGATGAAGAAATAAAATATTGCGAAAATGGTGTAAGAAGGCATATTTTAAATAAAAAAGATACAAAATTAAGAGGCGTTCATAATTATGAAAATATTTGTTGTGCTCTAGCTGCAACGAGTACTCTAACAGATATTGACACACAAATTAGTGCTATTAAAGAATTTAATGGAGTAGAACATAGGTTAGAATTTGTAAGAGAGCTAGATGGAGTAAAATATTATAATGATTCAATAGGCACAAGTCCAGCAAGTACAATTGCAGGTTTAAATTCTTTTGATGAAAATATTGTTTTACTAGCAGGTGGCTCTGATAAAGGGCTAGATTATAAAGAAATAGGGGAAACTATAGCAAAAAAGGTAGGAATATTAATTTTAACTGGACCTACTTCACAAAAAATAGAAGATGCTACCAAAGAGGCACTTTTAAAAGATGGCAAAGCAATGCCTATTTATCATTGCAATAATTTAGAAGAAGCAGTTAAATTATCTAAAGAAAAAGCAAAAGCGGGTGACGTAGTACTACTTTCTCCGGCAAGTGCAAGTTTTGATGCATTTAAAAACTATATGGAAAGAGGAGAAAAATTTAAACAATTTGTAAATGAATTATAAAATATTTATAAATAATTTATGTAATTTTCTATACAAGATAAGTCCTTAAATTTTAAGGATTTATTTTTTTATCACACATTTAGTATTATCTGAATATTATAATACATAATAAAGGAGGTAAATTATGTATTATCAAAGTTATGAAGATTATATGAGAAACGTTTTAGGATATCCTGTATCTGGAGATAACTGTTTTAGAAATAGTAATTATTATATGAATCAAATGCCAACATACATAACTGAAACGCAAGCAGATACAATGTATCCGGAAATCTATAAATTAATAAATCCTATTGTATGCAATGTTTGTGATGGATTTGATGGAAATATTACAGAAGACTCTTTGGAAAAAATGGTTGATGAAATTTACGAAAAAGTAGAATTAAATAATGAAATAATGTCAAAAATAAATGTAGAAAATAGAACAACAGAAAATAACAGAGTTGCAAAAACAGCACAAAGTTCAAATGTAATTCAAAATAGAGATATTAAAGATGTGGTAGAAGATAGACGAGTAAGAAGAAATCCATTATTAAGAGATTTGATACGAATATTAATTTTAAATAGATTATTAGGGGGAAATAGACCACCTAAACGTCCACCATATCCTGGACCTAGACCACCATACGGAGGAGCTAACAATTATTACTAAAATTTAACAATAATTTTTTAAAACACAATTTTATAATTGTGTTTTTTTAAGTATTTGTTATCAGTATAACAAATAAAAAAGTGAGCAAAATAATAATGTACTAAATTTTGAAAGGTGGTAGAAATATGAAAGTTAAAGATTGTATGTGTAATCAAGTAACGTATGTAACTCCAGAAAGCACAGTAAAAGATTGTGCTAAATTAATGTGTAACAAACATATAGGATGTATTCCTGTATGTGATAATAACAACAATGTTGTAGGACTAGTAACAGATAGAGATATTATATTAAGGTCAATAGCTTGTGATAAAGATACAAATCAAATACCTGTAAGTGAAGTAATGACATGTAACGTATATTGTTGTAAGCCAGAAGATGAAATATATGAAGCAGAAAATATAATGTCTACAAATCAAGTTAGAAGATTACCTGTTATAGAAAACAATAAAATAGTTGGTATTATTACACTTGGAGATCTAACTAAAAATCAAAATGTAAGTACAGAAGGAGTTTGCAATACTTTAGAAAATATTTGTAATTGTAACGAAAAAAATGCAGAATAAAATTAATGCAAGCTTCATAATATATTAATAGTGGTTGTCCCATATTTTTGGGACTACTACTATATATAATAACAAAGGAGAATACATATGATTGTAGATATGAATTATTGGTCTAAAGTAATAAGAAAAAGTATTATTTTTATACTTACAGTTATAGGAATATATCTAGTTTTTAGATTAGCTGTATTCTTTATGCCATTTTTAATTGCATTCATTATTTCTTTAATAATTGAACCAATAATTCGTTTTTGTATGCGTCATTTCAAATGGAAAAGAAAAACAAGTGCTATTGTAGTGTTTATTTTAGTATTAACTATTATTATTGGCTTAATTGCATGGGGTGTAGTGACACTAATAGCTGAATCTTCAAATTTATTAAATGGTCTTGGAGGGTATTTTGAAAAAATATCAACATGGTTTCAAAATTTTACTTCTACAATAGATTTAACAAAATTAAATCTTTCTAATGATATTATAAATATTATTCAAAATGCAGGATTAGAATTATTAAGTAATATTTCTGTATGGGCAACGAATGCATTAAATGGATTGCTTGATTTTATAACATCAATACCATCAATAGGAATATATACTGTTATAACTTTTTTAGCATTATATTTTATTTGCACAGACAAAATATACATGCTTGACCAATTAGAACATCATTTACCAGAGCTTTGGGTAAAACGAATAGGAAAGCATTTAAGAGAAATTATAAAGTCTTTAGGTTGTTTATTAAAAGCAGAAGCAATACTAGTTATAGTTTCATTTTTTATATGTTTAATAGGTTTATATATTTTTAAATTTGTAGGCTTAAATGTAGAATATCCACTAATTGCAGCATTAGTAATAGGGTTTGTAGATGCTCTTCCTATATTTGGTTCAGCAACAATAATGATTCCATGGGCTATTATTGTTGCATTTAACGGAGATTTTGTTTTAGCAATAGCTATATTAGGTTTACTTTTATTAATAGGAATTGTAAGGCAAATAATGGAGCCACGTGTAGTATCTGGTCAAATAGGGATACATCCAATTTTTACTTTGATTGCAATGTATACAGGCTATAAATTTATTGGAATTATTGGAATGCTTATTGGTCCAATAGTACTTATAATTTTAAAAAATGTGTTTGCGACAATGATTGATAAAGGTTTCGCAAAAGCTATTTTTGACAGAGAGTAAACTATTAGGGACGGGGTTAAATAGTTTAATGGATTGATTATTATATTA
>CANQRI010000071.1 GCA_947626235.1 uncultured Clostridia bacterium
GAAGAAAAATATAATATTATTGTTTTGAAATATAAAATAAATTTGCTAAACTATTTAACCCCGTCCCTAATAGTTTAGAGAAAGGATTATAATATGGAATTTTTACAAAGTATGGATTGGATGCAATTATTAAGATGTTTTGTTGTTGGTGGAATTATTTGTATTATTGGTCAAATATTAATTGATAAAACTAAACTTACTCCTGCTAGAATTTTAGTTATATTTGTTACTACTGGTGCTATTCTAGGTGGACTTGGATTATACAAATATTTAATTGATTTTGCTGGAGCTGGTGCTACTGTTCCTCTTACAGGTTTTGGAGCAAACCTTGCCAAAGGTGCTATAGAAGAAGTTCAAAATAGTGGTTTGCTTGGAGCATTTATAGGTGGTGTTAAAGCTTCTGCTGGAGGTATTGCCGCTGCAGTATTTTTCGGATACCTTGCATCTTTAATTGCAAAACCAAAGATAAAAAAACAATAAAAAATATATAAAGTTATATAAATTTTTCTATATAAATTACAAAATATATTTGATAGAAGATAAAATAAAATAGGAATTTCTTCCTATTTTTTGTTTTCTAATTTTTCATATATTTCATACCAACTATATACTCTTTGAATATTCTCTCCCTCTATTCCAGCATTGTACATAGCATTAAAGCATAGTACTGGAATTTTAGATGATATTTCTATTGTATTTTTTGGATTATCTTCTATCATAACATCAATATAATTTCCTATGCAATATGGTAATTTACTACCTTCGGTATAAATTATTCTATCATATTCTATTTTATTTTCTTCTAACCATTTTGAAACAAATTCTTTCATTTTTCCATAAGCTTCACCTGTAAGCCCTTCTTCATTTCGTCCAGTTACTATATATATTTCATTTCCTTCTTCTCTCAATTTATGTATTATTTCTGAAGCAAAATCTCTTGCTATATATTCTTTTGCATAATACTCCATATATGTTTCCCAAAATTTTGCACATTGTTCATCTGTTAAATCATATACTTCCTCATCTACAAATTCCTTTTTAAAATTTAATGGTATATTATTTTCCAAGCAAAATTTGCTACCATAGTCTAATTCGAATCTTTCTAAATCTATTAATACTCCATCTATATCTATACCTATTCTCATTTTTTCCTCCGTTTTTTATTCTTATTTTTATTTTATTACAAACATTAAACACTATATATTAAATTTTGTCAATTACAAAAAAAGGTCTGCCTATATTTCTATAAGCAGACCATAGGAGAAATTATTCTCCTAAAATAACATCATGAAGAACTTCCCTATTGTCTTAAGGATTATTATCGCAATACTGAAACAAGCATTAATTGCACAAACAACCCATGTGACAGCCCATGACGCTGGTTTCATAAATAACAATATCAAAACTAGCACTACAACTGAACCTGCAATACTGTTATATGTGGACTTTGAAATTTCCACGCATATTAGTATCGCTACCGCTAAACAAACCAGTGCATAAAAAGCACTTCCCTGCACACTCTTTACATAGTTCCGGTATGCCATGAATCCCACAATCACACCCATTACGGCATACGCTGCCATAATGGCCTTATTTTTATTCGTCATTTTTGTGCCCTCCACAATGTTTTTATTATGAGATATTTTTATTATAACATATTTTACATAATATAGCAATTCGTTTGGGTGATATTTTTTATTTATATTTTCTAAATTTAACCTATTTTATATAATTAACTTTTTGCTTGTATTTTCAGAAAATCAATTACTAAAGAATTTATTAATACTTGCTACATTTTTTCTTTTATAGTAATATAATATAAATAAAACTTTTAGGAGGTTATGCTTATGTGCGGAATTGTAGGATATGTAGGAGAAAATAGGGCCACTCCTATATTAATTAACGGACTTTTAAAATTAGAATATCGTGGATATGATTCAGCAGGTCTTGCTGTTGTTGAAAATGGCAATCTAGCTGTAATGAAAAATAAAGGTAGAGTTTCCAATTTAGAAGAACTTGATGGTATTAACAATTTAACTTCTACTATCGGAATTGCACATACAAGATGGGCAACTCATGGAAGACCATCTGCAGAAAATGCTCACCCACATATGGATAATAGCAAAACTTTTGCAGTTGTTCACAATGGCATTATTGAAAATTATAATGAATTAAAAGATTTTTTAATAAGTAAGGGGTATACTTTTTATTCCCAAACTGATACGGAAACTATTCCAAACTTAATACATTACTATTTTTCAAGAGACGAAAAAGATGATGGAGATAAGTTTTTGCGTGCAGTTCGTTCAGCTTGTAATGATTTAAAAGGAAGTTATGCTATTGAGGTTATTTCTAATTTATCACCTAACGAATGTATTGTAGTTAGAAAAGATAGCCCTCTTGTTGTAGGTGTTGGAACAAATGAAAATTATATTGCATCAGATATTCCTGCAATATTACCTTTTACAAAAAATTTCTATCTTTTAGATGATAATGAGCTTACAGTTATAAAAAAAGATTCTGTATTTTTTTATGATAACAGTCTTGAACAACACAATAAAGCTATAAAAAACATTGAGTGGGATGCTTTATCTGCTGAAAAAGATGGATATGAAGATTACATGTTAAAAGAAATTTTTGAACAGCCTAATTCTATTAGAGAAACTATAGGTTCCAGACTAAAATTAGGTGAAGAATGTAATTTTGACGATTTAGAATTTTCTAAAGAATATTTAGAAAACTTAAATAAAATTTATATAGTAGCATGTGGAACTGCTATGCATGCCGGACTTGTAGGAAAAAATATTATAGAAAAATTGTGTAAAATTCCTGTTACTGTTGATATTGCTTCTGAATTTAGATACAGAGATCCTTTAGTAGATGAAAAAACTTTATGCATATATATTACTCAATCTGGTGAAACCGCAGATACCATTGCAGCTTTAAAACTTGCAAAATCTAAAGGTTCAAAAACACTTGCTATATCTAACGTTATAGGCAGTTCAATAACTAGAGAAGCAGACTATTCTATTTACACTCATGCAGGACCTGAAATTGCCGTAGCATCAACTAAAGCATATACATCACAAGTGGTACTTCTTGCTATACTTGCAATTCACTTTGCAGAAATATTAGAAGCTTCTGATAAAGAAACTTTAGAAAATTTAAAAACTGATATTTTAGATTTACCAACAAAAATTGGCGCTGTTTTAGATAATTTAGATGATTTAAAAGAATTTGCGAAAAAAATATATACAGAAAAAGATATGTTCTTTTTAGGCAGAGGAACTGATTATAATGTTGCATTAGAAGGTTCTTTAAAATTAAAAGAAATTTCATATATACACTCTGAAGCCTATGCAGCAGGAGAATTAAAGCATGGTCCAATAGCTTTAATAGAAAACGGAGTTACTGTAATTGGTATTATAACCGATAGCAAGTTGGTAGAAAAAACAATTAGTAATATGCAAGAAGTAATAACTCGTGGAGCCAAAACTTTAGTTATAACTAACCAAAATCTACCAAATACTCATTTTGATTATGTTATAGATATTCCAAATACTTCTAGCCTAATTTCTCCAATATTATCTGTTATTCCTCTTCAGCTTCTTGCTTATTATATTTCTAAATATAAAGGTTTGGATGTCGATAAACCAAGAAATTTGGCAAAGTCTGTAACTGTAGAGTAAACTATTAGGGACGGGGTTAAATAGTTTAGTGGATTAATTACTCTATTGCAAAACATTAATATATTATTTATTTAGTAACTCCCAGCTGCATAATAGCTTGTAAAAAAATTTATTTATGCAAAACAAGTTTTACAAAATAAATTTTTTACAAGCTATAATTTGCTGGTCCCCACAAAATGTTACTAAATAAATAATATATTAATGTTTTGCTAATATTTTTAATGCATTTCCACTAAACTATTTAACCCCGTCCCTAATAGTTTACACTCCTATAGTCAGCTTTAAAATTATAAGCAGTATTGCCCCTGGAATTCCTAATAAGCCAACTAATATTGAAGTTAAAACATTTAAACCAATGTGGAATGAAAACATTTCTCCCACAACATTTATAACAAATATAATTAATCCACCAATTATAGAATTTAAAACTAATTTTAAAATACTTTTCAATGGTATTATAAATATTTTTCCTATTATAAATAAAAAAATTATGCAACCTAAAAATACAATTATTGAATTCAATTCCAAAATAATCACCATTTCCTTTGCTTTTCTATTTAACACATATTATGATTATTTGTGGACAAATATGATAATTTTATTATATTTAAGTTTCATAAAATTCTGGTTTTTCTATTTTTATTATTATATACTTTTATTGTGTATAACATTATTATATTTTATTGTTGTATAAGCTATTATATGGCTTCATTATATTTTATTCTTATTTGTTCTATCATATCAATAACTATTCCTTTTTGTTTTGCAAGTTTTAATAAGTAGTCCATTTTAGAGCAATTTGCTTTTATTTGATATGAATAATAGTCTATTAAGTCTTTTTCTGCGTACTCATAATTTTTATTTGCCTCTTCTAATTCTTTCTTTACTTTTAGAATACTCATTACTAACTCCTGATTTTTCTCACTTTCTGTTTTATCTATTATTTTTTCCTCTCTAACATAGTTTTCTTCCATAAATTTTTACTACTCCTCCCATTTACTTTTAAATTACATTTTTATTATTATACTCACATATTTGGAAAAGTATTCTAATTTTACATTATTAGCCAATATATCATTATTCCAATAGTTTGAATTACAAACAAATTTAAAATATTAGAAGTTAGTAAGTTATTAGTTGCCTCTATCACGCCTGCCTCGTTATTTTTCTCATTTTTATAATATTTTTGTGATTCAAAAAATGTTATTAGTTCAGGAATACTTGTTATAAATCCTAATGTTATTCCTAAAACAAATTCTGGTATTGCAAATACTTGTGCTAAATTTTCTAGTGACACACTTAAACTATCTCCTATTAAATATAAAACTATACTTGTAAGCACTAAATAAATTGAATATTTTACTACAACTTTAGTTTTTCCCCTTACCCATTTTTGTTCTTCCTCTATTTGTTTTGATATTTTTTTATCATGCTTTTTTAAATATAACTGATGCACTTTTTCATTGATATAATAGTATAAAAAGAAAAGTAATATAAAAATTGGTACTATATTTATATTAAAATCAATGTTTACTAATATCATTGCTATAGGTATTAATATTGTAAATATAACTAAACCTAAATCTATTTTTATTGCTTTATTTTCTGTTAATATTCTCTGATTTTTACTTGTATATATTGATATTATATATTGTACAAAGTTTATTATGTTTGAACTTAAAATATTGTACACACTTGCCCCTACTAGACCTGCAAATGCTGAAAATGATACTGTTAAAAGCTCTGGTACTGATGTTGCAACCCCTGCTATATTTCCAATAGCTTTTGCTGATAAATTCAAGGCTTCTGCCAACTTTCTTAAAATTTTTACCAACACATATTTTGAAATTATTACTATTAATAATGAATATATTACAAATTTTATTGTTTCAAAAATCATAACTCTCCCCTGTTTTCGTTAGTATTTCCATTTTTTTGTATTCTATAAATATAAGCATTGATTTTTACCAAAAAAAATGCTAAAATAGCTTTGTTATTATTTCTTACATATCCATATTTAGAAAGGGGAGTTTATATGATAGATATAAAATTTTTAAGAGAAAATCCAGAAATAGTAAAAGAAAATATTAAAAAGAAATTTCAGGATCATAAGCTATCGTTAGTAGACGAAGTAATTGAATTAGACAAAAAAAATAGAGAATTAACATTAAAAGGTGATGAGCTTAGAGCTTCCCGCAATTCGTTAAGTAGTCAAATAGGTAATTTAATGAGAGAAGGCAAAAAAGAAGAAGCAGAACAAATAAAAAGTCAGGTTCAACAAATAAACGCTGAACTTATTGATAATGAAAAATTAGAAGAAGAATATGGAAATAAAGTTAAAGAAATAATGATGAAAATTCCAAACATTATTCATGAGTCTGTTCCTATTGGAAAAGATGATAGTGAAAATGTTGAAATACAAAGATTTGGCGAACCAGTTGTTCCAAACTATGAAATTCCATTTCATGGTGAAATTTTGGAAAAACTTGGTGGAATAGATTTTGATTCTGCACGCCGTGTTGCAGGAAATGGCTTTTATTACTTAATTGGAGACATTGCAAGACTTCACTCTGCTGTTTTAACATACGCAAGAGACTTTATGATTAACAAGGGCTTTACTTATTGTATTCCTCCATATATGATAAGAGCAGATGTTGTAACTGGTGTTATGAGTTTTGAAGAAATGGATGCTATGATGTACAAAATTGAAGGAGAAGATTTATACTTAATTGGTACTTCTGAACATTCAATGATAGGAAAATTCAAGGGTCAAATTTTAAATAAAGAAAATTTACCATACACTATGACTTCTTATTCTCCTTGCTTTAGAAAGGAAAAAGGTGCTCACGGACTAGAAGAACGTGGTGTATATAGAATACATCAATTTGAAAAACAAGAAATGATAGTTGTTTGCGAGCCTGAAGATAGTTACAAATGGTATGACAAAATGTGGTCATATACAGTTGAATTCTTTAGAAGTATGAATGTTCCAGTTCGTACACTAGAATGTTGCTCTGGAGATTTAGCAGACTTAAAGGCCAAAAGTTGCGATGTTGAAGCATGGAGCCCAAGGCAACAAAAATACTTTGAAGTTGGAAGTTGCTCTAACTTAACAGAT